>JBBSCV010000176.1:0-8590 GCA_038249925.1 Burkholderiales bacterium | reverse complement strand
GCGCGCGCGTAGACGCGGCCGCTGCGGTACTGGTTGTCGGGGTCGCGCAGGTAGGTGCTGCTGACGTGGATGGGCGGCGTGATCGCGCGCGTCTCGGCGTCGATCCAGCCCAGGGCCTGGGCGGTGATGCTTTCGGGGGACCAGTTTTTCATGGCCGGAATCGTAGCCGGCCGGGCAGGCTCAATTGCAGTTCAGCGCAACTCAGCGCAACTCAGCGCTGATAGGCGCCTGGCGTCCAGCTCGTCAGCGGCTGCAGCAAGCGCGTGCCCACGGGCCACTCGAATTCGGCCTTGGGGCCGAGGTCTCGCCCGTTGGTGCGGCCGGGGTCGACGCCGCTGCCGCGCCACATCGCACCGGGCGGGAGTTCCAGGCCATTGGTCCAGATGTCGCGCAGCATGCCGCGCGAGGCGTGGCGGTTGCCGGCGAATTCGCCCGTTCCCGGCAGCCAGAACACGCCTGGCCCCACCAGCAGGTTGTTCACCGCGAAGACCCGGGTGTCGGGGCCCACGCGGTCGTCGAAGACGCGCATGAACCACGCCGGCAGCCAGCCGTAGTGCAAGAAGGTGTTGTGCGCCACATAGAGCTCGTTGCGCTCCCACACGCGGCCCTCGGTGCCGTAAACCAGCAACACCGGGTTCTGGCTGTCGACGCCCTGGCCGATGACGTTGCCGATGACGGTGGCCAGGCCGCCTGCGGCGAGCTCGATTTCGTACGACGCCCCGCCGCGCACGCCATCATGGATGAAGTTGTAGGCGATGACGGCCTCGCGAGCGCGGCTCCGGATGAGGTGGCCCTCGAAGCCCTGCTGGAAGCGGCTGCCGGTGATGCTGAGCTTGCCGATGCGACCCACGTTCAGCAGGTGGTGCAGGCCGCCCACGACCTTGGGCGCCTGGCCGAAGACGCTGTTCTCGATCAGCAGTTCGGCCTTGTCGTCGTTGGTGGCCAAGAGGCCGTGTTCGTTGTCCAGGAACACCGTCTTGCGCAGCGTCAGCTTGCCGCCTTCCTGGCGCACGCCCGCGCCGCTGCCGTCCTTGCTTCGCGCGCCGCGGAACTCGATGCCTTCGATCAGCACTTCGCCGCCGCGCACCGTCCACAACGCCTTGGCCTGGCCGGGCTTGTCTTCAGCCAGCACCACCACCTTGCCGCTGCCGCGCAGGGTGAGGCGGCGGTTCTCGATGCTGAGCGTGCCGCGGTAGTCACCCGGCGTGAGTTCGATGGTGTCGCCATCGGCCGCCTGCGCCACGGCCGCGGCCAGCGCCATGGGCAGGCCGGCCGGCCCCACCACCCACGAGCTTGCGGCCTGCGCGCAGCCCGCTGCCAGCCCGGCTGCGGCCGCCACCACCCACGCGCGCAGCCACGGCCCGCCTTTGCCCAGATGCCCCACCATCATGCGTTTCTATCTGTTAACTTGCCGCGAGTATGGGCCCGGGCGTGGCGCAGCGACCCCTGCGCGCTGGCCCCTCGGCTGCGGGGAGCGCGGGCTCAAATCGGCACTTCCAGCCGCAGTTCACGCCAGCGCAGCCACACCGCCTTCGGGCCGATGCGGTCGACCGTGACGCCCGGCGCGACGGTGTCGCCTTCGCGCATGACCTGGCCGTTGACGATGACGAAGCGGCTGAGCGAGCTCTCCGACCACACCGAGCCGCCCATGTTCAGCGGTGGCAGTTCGCGGCGCTGCTCGGCGTTGAGGTCTGCCAGCCGCACGGCACGGGGCGCTGGCGTGGCCGCCGAAGGCAAGGCCGCCGCAGCAGGTGCCGGCGTGGCCGCGGCCGTGGGTGTGGTCGCAGGTGCGGGTGCAGGTGCGGGTGCGGGTGTGGGTGCGGTTACAGGCGAAGGCGAAGGCGAAGGCGGCGCCGACACCACCACCGGCAACGGCGCCGGGCTGGCTGCCACGGCGGGTGCAGGCGTGGCGGCCACCACCGCCGCCGGTGGTGGTGATTCAGGCGCTGCAGGCGCGCGCCAGAACCAGGCCGCCAAAGCCACCAGCGCCAGCCCCGTCAAGCCGGCCGGCAGCAGCCAGCGCCAGGGCGGCGCATCGCGCTGCGTGGGCAGGGCCGCCAGGGCCGACGGTTGCGCGTTCAACCCTGGAATCTGGCCGCGTTCGCGTTCGGCCTGTGAACGACGCAAAGCTTCGAGGATGTAGGACATGGCGGTCTCAGAGGCTGAGAGTTTTTCGAGCGTGACCGAGCAGCGCGTCAAAAAGCGTCCGATCTAGGCGCAAAGCACAGCCATAGCTCGGGCTATGGCGCGCATTTGCAACGACGAGCGGGCGTCCTTTGGCGTGATGAGTGGGCATGATCGAAAGACTCGCAGCCTCTCAGCTTCCGGCAGGCAGGCGCGGCTCGTCGACACCCGCAGCGCGGTTCAGCCGCATCACGGTCATGGCGCCGGCGCGGCCGTCGGGCGGCAAGCCTTGGGTGATCTGAAAGCCGCGCACACGTTCGGCCAGCGGCGGGCCGGCGGCAAAACCTGCGGCGGTGAGGCCTTGCTCCAGCCAGGCGCGCGCTGCGGGGTCGCTGCCCCCGTCGGGCGTGTCGTCCCAGCCCGGGGGCAGGCGCCAGAAGCTCGCAAAGTCGCCTCGCCAGGCACTGGCCAGCATCGACAACGGCAACACGAAACGCTGGCTGCCGGCCTGCAGCGTGGCATGCTGGTCGTCCAGCGCCACCAGCAACGCGAACACCGTGCTGTTGCCCTGTCGCAAGCCCACCACCCCCGGCCGCGCCAGCTGGCGCACCACCGTCAGACCGCCGGCCGCGTTGCGGTAGCAGGCCAGCCGTGCCTGCACCACGGCAGCGCAAGGCTCGCCTTCGCCGATGGCGACATTCCAGCGCAGCGCCAGTTCACGCCAGGCCGTGGCCGGGTTCTCGTGCGCTGCTGCCAGCAGCGGCGCCAGATCTGACTGGACGTCCAACGGTGGCGCCGGAGCGGCTGATGCGGCAGCGGCGGCAGGCGCTGACGCCCGCGCTGACAAGCCTGCCGAGCCCGCTGACGAATTCGACGCAGCCGCCGGCTGGCCCGTCACGGCAGCCACCAAAGGCGTGGGTGCGGCAGCCGGGCGCAGCACGGCCCACAGCAGCACCAGCGCGGCCACGATCGTGACTGACGCCACTGTGGCCCATGACGCCACCGACCCCAAAGACCCCGCCGACGCCAGCGCTGGCCAACGACCGCCCCCGCGCCCGCCGGTCCCAGCCATGCCAGACCGCGCCGGCACGCTGCCGCCGAACACCTCGCGCGCGGCCTGCTGCACGGTGCTGCGCTCGGCGCGGTGCTGGCCTTGCGCATAGGCGCCCAGCAGCGCGCGGTCGGCCAGCAGGTTGATGCGGCGCGGCACACCACGGCTCAGCGCATGGATGCGCGCCAGCGCCGAAGCGCTGAAGGGCAGCGGCGCGCTCGGCCCGGCCACTGCCAGGCGGTGCTGGATGTACTGCTGCGTCTCGGTGAAGCTCAGCGCACCGAGGTGGTAGCGCGCGACGATGCGCTGTGCCAGCTGCTCCAGATCGGGCCGGGCCACCATCTCGCGCAGTTCGGGCTGGCCGATGAGGATGATCTGCAGCAGCTTGCGCTCGGCTGTTTCCAGATTGGTCAGCAGGCGCAGCTGTTCCAGCACCTCGGCGCTGAGGCTCTGAGCCTCGTCGATGACCAGCACCGCCTGCCGGCCCTGGGCGTGTTCAGCCAGCAAAAACGAATTCAGCGCGTCGACATGGGCCTTCACGCTTTCGGCCTGCACGGGCAGCGCGATGCCGAATTCGCCGCACACCGTCTGCAGCAGTTCGGCCACGCTGAGCTTGGGGTTGAAGATGTAGGCCACGCGGCAATGGGCGGGCACCTGCTCCAGGAAGCAGCGGCAAACCGTGGTCTTGCCCGCGCCCACTTCGCCAGTGAGCAGCACGAAACCGCCCCCGCCACCCAGGCCGTAGAGCAGATGCGCCAGTGCTTCGCGATGCTGTTCGCTCATGAACAGGAAACGCGGGTCGGGCGAGATCGAGAACGGCTCCTTGCTGAGGCCGAAGAACGACGCGTACATGGGTTGAGGATAGCTGCCGCCCGCGAGTCCCGATGCCGACCGCAGTGCCGACCGCAGTGCCGACCGCAACGCCGGGGCGACCCCGGCTGCGCGGTCTCAGCTTGCCGGCCCGCCCGTCCCGGCCGGAGACGACGCGGGCGACGCGGACGGCGCGGGTGCGGGCAGCGACTGCAAAAACTCGGTGAAGGCGCGACGGT
This sequence comes from Burkholderiales bacterium, assembly GCA_038249925.1. Taxonomy (GTDB): domain Bacteria; phylum Pseudomonadota; class Gammaproteobacteria; order Burkholderiales; family Burkholderiaceae_C; genus Rubrivivax. Next base: position 4,366 of record JBBSCV010000176.1, on the reverse strand, counting down.
AGATCTCGGGCGCCTGGCTGTGCAGCCGGCTGTGAGAGCCGCCTGGAAATTCCACCCAGCGCACGCCCGGCGGCGCGGCGTCGCGCAGACGCCGGCCGAGTTCGACGCGCACGGTCGTGTCGGCGCTGCCGTGCAGCATCAATATCGGCGCGTCGACGCGGCCGATGCGCGACAGCGAATCGAACTGCAGCGTCGTCAGGTTGCCGGCAACGCGGCCCCAGAAGCCAGCCGCAGCAGCCACTTCGGGCAGGCTCGTGAAGGTCGATTCGAGCACCAGGGCGGCGTAGTCGCGCCCGCCGTGCAGGCCGCTGGCCAGCGTCACCGCCACCGCGCCGCCCATCGAATGGCCGTAGATCAGGCGGCGCTGCGGCACCGGCTGGCGCCGCTGCATTTCGGCCCAGGCCACCGCTGCGTCGGCCGTGATGCTGGCTTCCGACGGCACGATGGCAGCGCTGTCGCCCCAGCCGCGGTAGTCCACCGCCAGCACCGCGAAGCCGGCGTCACGCAGCGCGTCGATCTTCGGCAGGTTCTGGTAGAGGTTGCGAAAGGTGCCGTGAAGGTAGAGCAGCGTCGGAGCCGACGGGTCGGGGTGCGGCAGCCACCACAGCGCCAGGGCTTCGGTGCGCGCTTTCGTGCGCTCCCCGTCCGGGGTCTCGGCATGCGGCACTGCAGCCGCGCCGGCTTCCGGCGGCGCGTCCGCTGGCGGCACCTGCACCGTCCAGCGCTGGTCGCCCGGCCGGAAGCGAGCCTGTTCGGCGGCCGAGCCGGGCTCGAAGCCCGCGGGGCGGCCCGGCGACGGACGCAGCGCGGCCTGGCGCTGTTTCACGTCGAGCCAGGCGCAGCCGCCGAGGCCCAGCGCGACACACAAGGCCGGCACGAGAAGGGCTCGCCGACATCGGGGACGCAGCGGGAACAGCACAATCCGGGGCATGCGCGCATTCACTTCAAGGCAAGGGGCTCGCATTGTCGTGCTGACGCTGCTGGCAGCTGCGGCCCCGGCGTACGCCGGCGAACCCACTGCAGTCATCAACCCCGTCGAATACGCCGTTGCCAAGACCGGCGATGCGCCCGCGAACGCCCCAGCGGGCGAACCTGTCCGCGGCCCCGTCATGAACACTGCGAGCGAGGCGGACAGCGGTGCAGCAAGCGGCGCAGACAGCGCTGTCGACAGCGCTGTCGACAACGACGAGCCGAATCATTGGCGCATCGCCCTCTCGCCTTACACCCGCCACTGGCGCTACAACGCCGAACACCGACACGTCTGGGCCATCGCCATCGAACGCGTTCGCTCGGACGGCTGGCTCGCCGGCGCCTCGTTCTTCAAGAATTCGTTCGGGCAGCCCAGCAGCTATGTCTACATCGGCCGCAAGCACGAAGGCATGCTGGGCGTTGCGCCGCTGTTCGTGGCATGGACAGGCGGTCTGATGTACGGCTACACGGGCAAGTACCAGACCAAGGTGCCGCTGAACCTCGCCGGCTACTCGCCCGGCTTCCTGCTTTCGGCGGGCTGGCAGTTCGACCGCCGCATGTCGACGCAGCTCAACCTGCTGGGCGACGCAGGGGTGATGTGGCAGTTCAATTACGCCTGGCGCTGACCCTTTGCAGGTGATCAGGCCGTCAGCAAGTCCAGCAGCGTACGCGCCACCACGCGCGTGGCGCCGTGCAGGTCGGTCAGCATCAGGTGTTCGTCGGCACGCTTGGCATTGCTCTCGAGCACGGTGCGCGGCCCGGCGCCGTAGATGACGGCCGGCACACCGGCCGCGCCGTACAGCCGCACGTCGGTGTAGAGCGGGCTGCCGCAGACGGGAAGGGTCTCGCCGAACACCGCCAGCCCGTGGCGCTGGATGGCGGCCACCAGCGGTGCGTTGCCGGGCAGCGGCTGCAGCGGGTGGGCCAGCAGCAGGCGCTTGACTTCCAACCGCATACCAGCGCTCTGCGCCACCGCGGCTTCGATGAGCGCACGCACCTCGGCTTCCACCGCTGCCGGGTCTTCTTCTGGAATCATGCGCCGGTCGAGTTTCAGCACCACCTTGCCGGGCACCACGTTGGTGTTGCTGCCGCCTTCGATGCGCCCCACGTTCAGGTAGGGGTGGGTGATACCCGCCACCTTCGAGAGCCGCGCCTTCAGCACATCGTTGTGGGCATACAGCACCGTCAGCAGCTTCGTGGCCGCCTGCAGCGCATCCACACCCGTGTGCGGATAAGCCGCGTGCGAGGCCACGCCGTGCAGCGTCACTTCCATCTGCAGACAGCCGTTGTGCGCCGTCACCACCTGGTGACTGAAACCGGCGGCGATCAGCAGGTCGGGCCGCGTGAGGCCGTGCTTGAGCAGCCAACCGGGGCCGAGTTCGCCGCCGAATTCTTCGTCGTAGGTGAAGTGAAGTTCCACCGCGCCCCGCAGCTGCGCCAGCGGCTGCCCGGCTGGTTCCTGCGGCACGCCCACCGCTTGCAGTGCAGCCAAGGCGCGCAGCGCGAAGGTGTAGGTCGCGAAGTCGCTCTTGCTCACGGCCGAGGCGCGGCCGTAGAGCTTGCCGTCCACCACCTCGCCGCTGTAGGGGCCGTGGGTCCAGCCTTCGCCGGGTGGCACTACGTCGCCGTGCGCATTGAGTGCGATGGTCGGGCCGCCGTCGCTGAAACGCTGGCGCACGATGAGGTTGGTCAGGCTCTGCAGGCCGCCCGCCTGCACCTCAGCGGCCGGCACGGGGTGGGCCTCCGCCTTCAAACCCATGGTGGCCAACAGCGCGGCGGTGCGCTCGGCGTGCGGTGCGTTGTCGCCGGGCGGGGTGTCGGTGGGCACCTGCACCAGGGCTTGCAGGAAGCGCACTTCTTCATCGAAGTGCGCGGCAATCCAGGCGTCGAGTTGTTCGTAAGCCGTGCTCATGCCGCAGCCAGGCCTTCCAGCAGATGCTTGAAGGCCAGGGCGCAGAGTTCGGCGTCGTCGGTGCTGATGGTTTCCAGCGGGTTGTGGCTGATGCCCGAGTTGCCGCCGCGCAGGAAGAGCATGGCCTGGGGCATGAGCTCGTGCAGCTTCATCGCGTCATGGCCTGCGCCGCTGGACATGCAGTAGACCGGCAAGCCCAAGGCGGCCACGGCGGCTTCCCAGCGCGCCTGCCACGCCGGGTGGCTGGGTGCGGCGTTGGCGGCCAGCGTAGGAACGACGGTGGCACTGAGGCCGCGCGCTTCGCAGATGCGATGCAGTTCGGCCAGCACGTCGGCGCCCAGCGCATCGCGCGCGGCGTTGGTGGTGGCGCGCAGGTCCAGGCTGAAGTGGCAGGCGCCCGGCACGACGTTGATGGAGCCGCCGGGCACGTGCAACATGCCGACGGTTCCCACCACATCCGGCACCGCCGCCGCATGCTTTTCGACAAACAGCATCAGCTCGGCCACCGCGCAGGCCGCATCACGCCGGCGGCCCATGGGCGTGGTGCCGGCGTGGCTGGCCTGGCCCGTCACGGTGCACAGATAACGCAGGCTGCCGTTGATGGAGGTCACCACACCCAGCGGCAAGTCCATCTCGTTCAACACCGGGCCCTGCTCGATGTGCACTTCGACAAAACCCAGGTACCGGGCCGGGTCGCGCTTCAGGGCGTGAATGCTCTGAAGCGTGCCGGGCAAACCTGCGGCCCGCATGGCCTGTCGCATGGTCACACCGTCGGCATCCTGCTGGTCGAGCCAGGCGGGATCGAATTGACCGGTCAACGCGCCGCTGCCGAGGAAGGTGGCCTGGTAGCGCTGGCCCTCTTCTTCGGAAAAGCCCACCACCTCGATGGCGAAAGGCAGGCGGCGGCCGGCAGCATGCAACTCACGCACCAAGGCCATCGGCACCAGGATGCCCAAGCGGCCGTCGTATTTGCCGCCGTTGCGCACGGTGTCGAAGTGGCTGCCCGTCAGCAGGCGCGGCGCGTTCGGCGTGGCGGCTTCGTACACGCCCACGACATTGCCCACGGCGTCGATGTGCACGTGGTCGAAGCCGGCTTCCTGCATCCACAGCTGCAACTGCCGCGTCACGCCCAGGTGCGCTTCGGTGAGGTAGGTGACGGTGAGCTGCCCGGCTTCCTTGAAGCCGGGGTCGCTGTGCACGGACAGCGCTTCGGCCCAGTCCCAGAGGCGCTGGCCGAGACGTGGCGTGTGGCCGAAACGCTCGTTGAGGCGAATCTCGGCGATGCGGTGGATGTGGCGCAGACACTCCGCAAACTCGAAGTCGGGGTGGCCGGCCAGACGGCGCTCGAAGGCCGCGATGATCTCGCCGCGGCTCAAGCCCGAACCACGCGGGCCACGCACGGCCAGGATGAAGGGCCAGCCGAACTTCGCCTGGTAGTCGGCGTTCAGGCGGTGCAGCTGCTTGAACTCTGCGGGCGTGCAGGCG
>JBBSCV010000175.1:0-8613 GCA_038249925.1 Burkholderiales bacterium | reverse complement strand
TACCAACGCCGTCATCGCCAACTTGCAGCGCCACAGCGACCACCACATGCACGCGTGGAAGCCCTATGCCGAACTGCAGGCTTTGCCCGGGCCACAACTGCCCACAGGCTATGCCGGCTGCCTGTTCCTGGCCTTGGTGCCCCCTTTGTGGTTTGCGGCGCTGCACCCGCGTATCGATGCGCTTGCGCTGGCAGGTCGCTGACAGGGCAGGGCGGGGGCTGAAATGGCCGCGGTCTGGCTCACCGGCATGCTTCCACCGCAGGAGCCTACAAAGCCCCGCGACACCCTGCCACGCCGCAGCGACAGGCCAGCCGGCCTTCGTGGTGGGTCTCGCCGTAGTCGACCGTGATCTCTTCACCCAACGCAATTGCGCGCAGCGCGTAGAACTCCACCCGCCCCTGGCGGATGCACAGCCGCGCGTTGGGCTTGCAACTGTGGTTGGTGTAGCGCATGGGGTCGGCGCTCTTGCTGAAGTCGATGGCTCTGCGGTCGCTGAGCTCGACGATCATGATGCGTTCGCTGCGCGTGGCGCGAATGCGCGCATCCTGCACGCTGATGCTTTCACCGCGAATTTCGCCGATCTTCAGCCGCGCCGGCACGGCTTCGGCGGCAAACGCTCCCTGGCCGTCGATAGCGCTCGCCTGCACCACCACGGCGTACTTCTGATAGGCCGGGCGCCCCGGCGCCTCAGCCGCAGCGGGTGAGGCGGGAGATGCCGCAGGAGGTGCGGAAGCAGGCGTCAGGATGGGCATGGTGGGCAGGGCGCGATGCTATCATCCGGCCTGCTTTGCGCCTCGGTTCGAAGCGCAATTAATCAATAAAATCAAGCACTTGCATGCGCTCGACAGTGGGCGCGGGTGTGCTCGCCACGGCAGCCGATGCGCCTCGACCAGATCAAGCTTGCTGGCTTCAAGTCTTTTGCTGAGCCCACCACCTTCCAGCTGCCCGGGCAGCGCGTGGGCGTGGTCGGGCCGAACGGCTGCGGCAAGAGCAACATCATGGATGCCGTGCGCTGGGTTCTCGGCGAAAGCAAGGCGAGCGAACTGCGTGGCGAAAGCATGCAGGACGTCATCTTCAACGGCAGCGGCAACCGCAAGCCGGCCAACCGCGCGAGCGTGGAGCTGGTGTTCGACAACACCCTGGCGCGCGCCGGCGGGCAGTGGAATAGCTTCGGCGAGATTGCCGTCAAGCGCGTGCTCACGCGTGACGGCACCAGCAGCTACTTCATCAACAACCAGCCGGTGCGTCGCCGCGACGTGCAGGACGTCTTTCTCGGCACCGGCCTCGGCCCGCGCGCCTACGCCATCATCGGCCAGGGCACCATCAGCCGCATCATCGAAAGCCGCCCTGAAGAGCTGCGCCTGTTCCTGGAAGAAGCCGCCGGCATCAGCAAGTACAAGGAGCGCCGCAGAGAAACCGAGAACCGACTGAAGGACACCCGCGAGAACTTGACGCGTGTGGACGACATCCTGCGTGAACTGGGCGGCAACCTCGAGAAGCTGGAAAAGCAGGCCGAGGTGGCGGCCACCTACCGCAAGCTGCAGGAGCAGGGCACCACCAAGCTGCACCAGCTGTGGTTTCTGAAGCACCGCGACGCGGCCAGTGAAGAAGCACGGGTTGGCGCAGCCGCCATGGAAGCCACCAACGCCCTGGAAAGCCGCATGGCCGAGTTGCGCGCCGTGGAAGCGCAGCTGGAACAGGTGCGCCAGGCGCACTACTCCGCCAACGACGTGCTGCACGCCAGGCAGGGCGCTCTGGGCGAAGCGGCGCTGGAAGTCAGCCGGCTGGAAGAACGCATTCGCTACGTCGTCGAAGGCCGCCAGCGTGCGCAGCAGCGGCTGGCCGACTTGAAGACGCAGAACGCGCAATGGGAAGAGCGCCAGGAAGGCGCCACGACCGAGCTGGAAGACATTGCTGCGCAGATCGAAGGCGCCGACGAGCAGGCGGGTGTGTTGGCCGCGCAAGCCGAAGAGCAGGGTTTCGAATTGCCGACGCTTGAAGACGCGGTGCGCAGCGCGCAGGGTGTGGCCAACCAGCAGCGCCAGAACGTGGCGCAGGTGCAGCAGCAGATTCAGGTGCTGGCGGCAGAAAGCCGCAGCATCGAAGAGCAGTCGCGCGGGCTGCGCACACGGCGTGAACGCCTGGCCGGTGAACGCCAGGGCCTGCAGGCGCCCGACATGGCCAAGATCGACGCGCTGCGATTGCAGGACGTCGAGGCCGGCGAGCAGCACGAAGTGCTCGAGGCCCGTCTGCACGAGTTGCAGGAAGAAGTGCCCCAGCTGGACGAGCGGCGCCGCGCCGCGCAGGGCGCGGTGAACACCGAATCGGGCAAGCAGGCCGACATCGGCGCCCGCCTGGAAGCGCTGCGCGCGCTGCAGGAAAAGGTGCAGACCGAAGGCAAGCTCAAACCCTGGCTGGACAAACACGGCCTGGGTGGCCTGCAGGGCCTGTGGACGCAGGTGCACATCGAAGCCGGCTGGGAAACCGCGCTGGAAGCAGCGCTGCGCGAGCGCCTTAACGCCTTGTCGGTGGGCCGCCTGGACACCGTGCGTGCGTTTGCCGCCGACGCACCGCCGGCCAAGCTGGCGTTTTATTCGTTGCCCCCCGGCGCGCCGCCCCACAGCCATGAAACGCTGCCGCAGCTGTCGCAACTGCTGTGCCTGGGCGATTCCGGCCTGAAAGCGCTGCTGTCGGATTGGCTGGAAGGTGTCTACACCGCGACCAACATCGAAGAAGCGCTCGCGCAGCGCACCCGGCTCACGCAGGGCGAAGTGATCATGACCCGCGAAGGCCATGCCGTCAGCCAGCACGCCGTGGCCTTCTACGCGCCTGACAGTGAACAGGCCGGCATGCTGGCGCGCGCGCAAGAAATCGAGAACCTGGGCCGCCAGCAGAAGGCGCAGGTGCTGATTGCCGAAGACGCCAAGACCGCCAGCGTTCGCCTGGAAGCCGCCTACACCGACGCCAGCCAGCGCCTGCAGATGGCGCGGCGTGAAGCCGGCGATGCGCAGAACCGCGCCCACGGCCTGCACGTGGAACTGCTGCGCCTGACACAACAGCTCGAGGCCGCCACCAGCCGCCGCGATCAACTCAACGAAGAGCTTGCCGAGATCGACGCGCAGCTGGAAACGCTGGAGGAGCGCAAGGCCACTGGCGAAGCGCGCTTCGAAGAGCTGGACATTGGCCTGGGTGATGCGCAGCAGAAGCACGCCGAGCTGGAAGACGCAGTGATGGCCGGTGAACGCAAGCTGGCCGATGGGCGTGAGCAGCAGCGCACGCTGGAACGCCAGGCCCAGGAAGCGCGCTTCCAGGCACGCGCGCTGGCGGCGCGGCGCGACGAACTGCAGCGCAGCATCGAGACCGCAGCTTCGCAGGTGGCCGCCAACCTGCAGGCCGGTGAACAGCTGCAGCTGGAGCTGGGCGGTTTCGACGATGCCGCGGCTCAAAGTGGCCTGCAAGCCGCGCTGGAACTGAAGACCGAACGCGAACGCGCGCTGGGCCTGGCGCGCAGCGAGTACGACGATTTGAGTGCGCAATTGCGCCGCGCCGACGAGCAGAAACTGGGCTTCGAACGCAGCCTGGAGCCGCTGCGTGAGCAGATCACCAAACTGCAGCTGGAACTGCAAGCCGCGCAATTGGGCGGCGCGCAATACCTGGAACAACTGGCCGCCGCGGAAGTGGACCTGGAAACGTTGGCAAAGGGCATCGAAGCCGACAGCGTGAAGCTCTGGGGCTTGCAGACCGATATCGACCGCATCCAGAAGGACATCACCGCCTTGGGCGCAGTGAACCTGGCAGCGCTGGACGAGCTGACCGCGTCGAGCGAGCGCAAGACCTTCCTGGACGCGCAGAACGCCGACTTGCAGGACGCGATCAAGACGCTGGAAGACGCGATCATGAAGATCGACTTGGAGACGCGCGACCTGCTGGCCAACACCTTCAACCAGGTGAACGAGCACTTCGGCCGCATGTTCCCTACTCTTTTCGGCGGCGGCAATGCGCGCCTGGTGATGACGGGCGCCGAAATTCTCGACGCCGGCGTGCAGGTGATGGCGCAGCCGCCGGGCAAGAAGAACAGCACCATCCATTTGCTGTCTGGCGGCGAAAAGGCACTGACAGCGATTGCGCTGGTGTTTGCCATCTTCATGCTCAACCCCGCGCCCTTCTGCCTGCTGGACGAGGTGGACGCGCCGCTGGACGACGCCAACACCGAGCGCTACCGCAGCCTGGTCACCGAAATGAGCCTGAAGGGCACGCAGTTTCTCTTCATCAGCCACAACAAGATTGCGATGGAGATGGCCGAACAGCTGATCGGCGTGACCATGCAGGAGCAGGGTGTCAGCCGCATCGTCGTGGTAGACATGGAAGCTGCACTCAGCCTGGCGGAGGTTGTTTGACGGGGGTTCTCGATGCCTGAACTGAGCCTGGGCCTGGCGCTGGCGCTGCTGGGCGGCGTGGTGCTGGCAGGCGTGGCGCTGCACAGCTGGTGGACCCTGCGCCGCAGCGTGCCGCGCGTGATGGGCAGTTCAGGCGTGCCTGCAGACCGTGTCGAGCCGGCGCTGAATGCCACCACGGGTTCTGACGCAACCGACGCCGGTAACGACGCGGGCAACCACGCCAGTAACGACGCCAAGCCCGACGCCAAGCGCGACGCCAACCCCGACACCGGCCCCGACACCGAACCCATCCCGCTGCGCCTGCCGCAGAAGCGCCTGCCGCGGCTGGACGCGCTGATCGACGCCATCGTGCCGATGGCCTTGGAGGCGCCCGTCAGCGGCGACATGGCGCTGCAGCACCTGCCGCCCAGCCGCCGCGCAGGCAGCAAACCCTTCTACATCGAGGGCCTGGACACAGAAACCGGCACCTGGGAACCGCTGCAGGCCGGGCGCCGCTACGGCGAGCTGCAGGCTGGCGTGCAGCTGGCCAATCGCAGCGGTGCGCTGGGCGACATCGAATACAGCGAATTCATCCAGAAAGTGCAGGCCTTCGCAGACGCGATGGGCGCCAGCATGGACGCGCCCGACATGCTGGAGGTGGTGGCCCGCGGCCGCGAACTCGACAGCCTGGCCAGCCCGCTGGACGCGCAGCTGACGGTAACGCTGCGCACCAACGCCGTGGCCTGGAGCGTGGCCTTCGTGCAGCAGGTGGCGCAGCGCGCCGGCCTGGTGCCCGGTGCCGTGCCTGGCCGCATGGTGCTGCCGGCCGACGAAGAAGGCGCACCGCCGGTGCTCGTGCTGGCTGTGGACGCGCAGGCCGCGCTGGCGGCTTTGGGCGACAACCCGCAGGCTGCCGCGGTGCGCGCTTGCACGCTGGTGCTGGACGTGCCGCAAACACCCGCGGCGGCCGAGCCGTTTCCCGCGTGGCACCTGCTGGGCAAGCAGCTCAGCGACGACCTCGACGCCACCGTGGTGGACGATCAGGGCCAGCCGCTGACGCTGCACGATTTCGACGGCATCGGCCGCGAAGTCAACGACCTCTATGCGCGGCTGGAGGCCTTGGACCTCGCCGCCGGCACCCCCGCCGCGCGCCGCCTGTTCAGTTGACTGCGCGGGCTGGCACAGCCCGCCACAATGCCGCCATGGTCGCTTTCGCCAGCCCCGAACCTGCCGCAGACCCTGCACAACAAGCGGCTGATCTGCGCACCCAGCTGCACCACCACGCGCACCTGTACTACGTGCTGGACGCGCCGGTGCTGCCTGACGTCGAGTACGACCGCCTGTTCCAGCAGCTTCAAACGCTGGAAGCTGCGCACCCAGAGCTGCTGACGCCCGATTCACCCACGCAGCGCATCATCGGCCGCGTGCTGGCCGGCTTCCTGCCGGTGCGTCATACGGTTGCGATGTTGAGCATCCGCACCGAGACCGACACCACGGCCAGCGGCGCTACCCGCTTCGACGAACGTGTGCGCCGCGAACTGGGGCTGGCGCCCGAAGCGCCGGCTGTGAAATACAACGCGGAGTTGAAATTCGACGGCCTGGCCATCAACCTGCGCTACGAGCACGGCGTGCTGGTGCAGGCGGCCACACGTGGCGATGGCGAGACCGGCGAAGACGTGACGCAGAACATCAGAACCCTCGGCCAGATTCCACTGCGCTTGAAAGGGCAGGCGCCGCCGGTGCTGGAGGTGCGTGGCGAGGTCTACATGCGCCGCGATGACTTCGAACGTCTGAACCAGAGCCAGCGCGACAAGGGCGAGAAGACCTACATCAACCCGCGCAACACGGCCGCCGGTGCCGTGCGCCAGCTCGACCCTGCCATCACCGCGCTGCGGCCGCTGAGCTTCTTTGCCTACGGCCTGGGTGATGTGCAGGGCTGGGCCCAGCCCGCCACGCACAGTGCCACGCTGGATGCGCTGGCGCTGTTCGGCGTATCGGTCTGTGCCGACCGTGCGGTGGTGCAGGGCGCCGATGGGCTGGTGGCCTTCCATGCGGCGATGGGTGACAAACGTGATGCGCTGCCTTTCGACATCGACGGCGTGGTCTACAAGGTGAATGACATCGCGCTGCAGCAGCGCATGGGTTTTGTCACACGGGAGCCGCGTTGGGCCGTGGCCCACAAGTACCCCGCGCAAGAGCAGATGACGCGGCTGAACGGCATCGAGATCCAGGTCGGCCGCACCGGCAAGCTGACGCCCGTGGCCAAGCTGGAACCGGTGTTCGTGGGCGGCACCACGGTGAGCAATGCCACGCTGCACAACGTCTTCGAGCTGCGCCGCAAGGGCGTGCGCGTGGGCGACATCGTCATCGTGCGACGTGCCGGCGACGTCATTCCCGAGGTGGTGGGCCGCGTGCCGGGTGCGCGCGATAGCTATGTCGGCAATTTCCGCATGCCACGCCGCTGTCCCGTGTGTGGCAGCCGCGTGATGCGTGAACGTGGTGGCATGGACCACCGCTGCACGGGCGGCCTCTTCTGCGCCGCGCAGCGCAAGCAGGCGCTGCTGCACTTCGCCGGCCGGCGCGCGATGGACATCGAGGGGCTGGGGGACAAGCTGGTGGATCAACTCGTGGACAGCGGCCTCATCCGCACGCTGCCCGAGCTCTACACCCTGGGCGTGGCCAAGCTGACGGCGCTGGAGCGGCTGGGGGAAAAGAGCGCGGCCAACCTGGTGGCAGGCCTGGAGAAGAGCAAGCAAACGAGCTTTGCGCGTTTTCTCTACGCCTTGGGCATTCGCCATGTGGGCGAAACCACGGCCAAAGACCTGGCCAAGCACTTCGGCGGCATCGACCGCCTGATGGCAGCAGGCGTCGATGAGCTGCTGCAGGTGAACGATGTCGGCCCCATCGTGGCGCAGAGCATCCGCGCGTTTTTCGACCAGCCGCACAACGTGGAAGTGGTGGAGCAACTGCGCGCCGCCGGCGTCCAGTGGCCTGAGCAGGCAGCGGCCCTCGGCCCGCAGCCGCTGGCCGGCAAGACGCTGGTGCTGACAGGCACGCTGCCCACGCTGAGCCGCGACGATGCGAAGGCGCTGGTCGAGGCCGCAGGCGGCAAGGTGGTTGGTTCGGTGTCGAAGAAGACGAGTTATGTGGTCGCGGGCGCCGAGGCTGGCAGCAAGCTCGACAAGGCCCGTGAACTGGGTGTTGTCGTGGTTGATGAGGACGGGCTGCGGGAGCTTTTGCATGCGCAGACTTGAAGGTCCGCTTCATCAGCCGCCTGCGCGACGCCTGGCCTTGCTGGGTGGCGAAAGCAGCGGCAAGACCACGCTGGCGCAAACGCTGGCCGAAAAACTGCACACCGCATGGGTGCCCGAATATGGCCGCCAGCTGTGGGAAGAACTGCGCCACACGCTGAGCGTGGAGGAGCTGCTGCATGTGGCGCGCCATCAGGTGGCGCTTGAAGACGCGGCAGCGGCGCAACGCAGCGGCTGGATCGTCTGCGACACCACGCCGCTGACCACGCTGCAGTACTGCCTGCACGACCACGGCCAGGCGCCGCCCGAGTTGCACGCGTTGGCGCGCCGGCGCTACGACCTCACGGTGGTGTGTGAACCCGATTTCGACTTCGTGCAGGACGGCTGCCGCCGCGACGATGTCTTTCGTCAGGCCCAGCATGCATGGGCGCTGGCGCAACTGCAGGCGCAGCGCGTGACTTTTCTTTCCGCCCGCGGAGATGTTGCGGCACGCGCAGCCCAGGTGCTGGCCTGCCTGCGTCAGATGCCCGCTCTGCCTTCACGCCTTCAATCGCCCACCCCACCGACCGCACCGACCTTACCGAGCCCAACATGACCGTTCGAGAAATTTTGAAGATGGGCGACCCGCGTCTGCTGCGTGTGGCCCAACCCGTGCGCGCGTTCGGCACGCCCGAGATGAAGGCCTTGATTGCCGACATGTTCGAGACCATGGCCGCCGCCAACGGCGCGGGCCTGGCGGCACCGCAGATCGGCGTCGACCTGCAGCTGGTGATCTTCGGCTACACGCACAACGTGCGCTACCCCGACGCACCGCCGATGCCGGCGACGGTGCTGATCAACCCGGAGATCACGCCGCTGGACGACGAGGTGGTGAATGGCTGGGAGGGCTGCCTCTCGGTGCCCGGCCTTCGCGGCCTGGTGCCGCGGCAAGCGCGCATTCGCTACAGCGGCTTCGACCCTGAAGGCAAGCGCATCGAGCGCGAGGC
>JBBSCV010000174.1:0-8632 GCA_038249925.1 Burkholderiales bacterium | reverse complement strand
GGATGCCGCAGCTCTCTGCCAGCACCGAACTGCTGCGAACCGACGGTTCTGCAGCCGGTCTGGTACAGCAGGTGCGAGACCGCGTGCAAGATGCGCTTGATGTCGCGGCAAGACAGGTCATGGACAAATTGGTGGTCGAACGGCATGCGCGGAATTGTAGGGAGGCGCCTGCTGCCTGCCGCCGGAACGCCACATGGCGCCCGAAGGCGCCATGTTCATCAGCCGCGGCTGTGCGGAGTTTGCGGTTGATGCGGTCTCAGCGCCGCGCCACCACCGCGGCACGTGCCGGCACAGGCGCGGCCTGGTCGGGCCTGCTGTAGTCGCAAACCCCGTTGGGGAAGATCTGCCTCAGCTGCGCCGCCTGCTCGGTGCTGGGCACCCAGCTGCCGTAGCTGCCGTCGGCCAGTGCCGCATCCACGCTCTTCAGCGCGCAGCGGTAGATGCTGCCCTGGATGGGCGCGCCCGCCACCGTGCGCGACGTGCCGTAGAGCGGGAAGGCCTGCGTGCAGGCGCCTGCGGGGCGCTGGTCGATGATGCCGTCCCACACGCCGTTGCCGGCGCTCATCAGCGCGCCGAAGCGGTCGAAGCAGCTGTCTACCGCGGCGGCCGGCTTGTTCTGCGCGATGGTCTTTTTCGGGTTGGCGCGCATGTTGTCCAGCCACTGGTTCATCACCCCCAGCGCCTGCAGCGTTTGGCTCGCCTTGGGCGTGTTCGGGATGGTGTCGGTGAACCAGACTACCAGGTTGTCGCTGTGTCCGGCCTGGTTCAGCACACGCTGGCGGGTGGCGAAGGACTGGTGCGCGTTGTGCATGTCCAGCTCACGCTCCATGTACTGGCGGTGGTCGAGCGCTGGTACGTTGAGCTTGCCGCTGTAGACGTGGCCCGAGCTGTAGGCCGCCCCCATCGCGATGGGGTCACCTGCGGTGCGCGGTGCCGGTGCGCCGGCGCTGGCCAGGTTCATGTTGCGCAGGCTCCAGGGGTCGAAGTAACCGGGGATGGTGAGCGCCTTGTTGATCTCGGCCTGCGTGGTGCCGAAGAAGGGGAAACCTTCCTGGACCATGTCGCTCGGGTGTTTCCAGCCCCCGATGTTGAAGTTCAGGTGCAGAAACTCCTCGGGCGTGATGCGGCTCTGGCGCAGCGAGTTCAGGCCGTACTGCACGCCCACGTTGTCCCAGGTGGTGCGGGCGGCGCCGTTGGCGTCAACGCCATAGACGTTGCGCAGGTCGTCGTAGTGTGTCCAGCGGATGGCGGCAATGGCGCTTTGCGGCTGATAGAGCTGCTGGTTCGTGGCCTGGCCGTACCACGGGTTCATCGCCAGTGGCGTGAGGCCGCGCCAGGCCGGCACACATTCGGTGGTGCCCACCGCGGTGCTGTAGCCCAGCGCCGTCTTCAATGAGGCAAATGGGTCGTTCACGCGCGTGAACCCTTCTTCGGCGTTCATGCCCACCAGCCAGGTGCGGTTCTTGGTAACGCGCCACTTGGCGTTGCCACGGTCGGTGGCGTCCATGTAGTGCTCAAGCAGTTCGCAGTCGCCGACGTGGATGGTCTGCGTCACCATGTCGGGGTAGCTCTGCACGGGCAGCAGGCCGTCCAGCACGCCGGGCTGGTTCTGCGCGATCAGGTATTGCTGGATGGCACCACCCGAGCCGCCCAGGCCCACCGTCCACAGCGGCGCGCCGTAGCGTTCGACGAAACGCTCCTTGGTCATCATCGCGGTCTCGCCGGCCAGCACCATGTTGTAGTGCGTGCCGGTGTTGTTGCCGCTGCTGTGCACGATGGCATAGCCCTGGCCCAGGATGTCGGCGTTCATAGAGCCGCCATGCACCGTGCCCTGGCTGTGGCCGATGGCCACGCCGCCCTGGAACCAGTACAGCAGCTTCTTGTTCCACAGGCTGGTGTCGGGCGCGGTGCTGCTCTCGCCGGCCGGCGCCAGCATCGCAATGCTGTACAGGAAGCGGTTGATGCTGCCGATCTCGCGGCGCACGACGAAGTCCACCGTGCGGCCGTCGGGCAGCGTGGTGGTGCTCATGTCGGCCGGGCGCGGGCCTGCCGGCAGCGCGACAAAACCGCCGCCGGTGTTGCGGTAGAGGTAGTTGACGAAGGTCTGGATGGAGCAGTCGCGGCTGTAGCCGATGGTGTTGCCGTTGCTGTCGGTGACGGGGTAGCCCGGGGGGGCGGCACTGTCCACCAGCGGCTGTTTGCCCACCGCCGACTGGTTGCTCATGCAGACGAACGGCTGTTGCTGCGGGCCGCTGAACATCGGCCCGGTGACGGGGTGGTTCACCAGCGTCAGGCTGTTGCGCACACCGGCGGTGGTGCGCGCTTCCAGCAGGTTGCTGCCCACGGCCAGGCCACTGATCACACCTTCCAGGGTGTCGCCGCTGGATTGCAGCGCCACCGCCAGCGGCTGGCCGTTGAGCCACAGCGTGATGCTGGCGTGCAGACGCGCGGGCGCCTGAATCTGGATGCGGGCATCACCGCCGCTCACGTACTGTGGTTGGCTCGACAACACCTTCAGCGTCAGCGCGCTGGCCACGGCGCCGGCACTGGCCGTGGTGGCCATGCTGGCGTCACCTCGCGCGGCGCCAAGTGCGCGTGCGGTCTCGGTGGCGCGGGCGGTGTCGGCACTGCCGGCGCGATCAGCACCGCCGCAGGCGGTGAGAACAAGGGTGGAAGCTGCCAATGCGGCGGCCAGGGTGCGACTCATGTCTTGTCTCCTCCGGGCCTTGCAAGGCCCTGTTTCATTGGATGGGAACCAGAGCCGCCCGCGTTGTCTTGCGCCAGCCGGCACGCTTCACCGTAACCAAGTCAGGCCCGTGTCGCCACCGGGTTTGCCCCCGTCCGGGCCGGCCGGCCCGCTGGTCGTCACCCCTGTCGAGACCGCTGCAGGCTGCCGCTTATGCTCGGCGCATGCTGTCGGGTCTGCCGCTTTCTGCCCTCGTCGCCGGCTTCGTGGCCGTGCTGGTGGGTTTCACGAGTTCGGTGGTCATCATTTTCCAGGCCGCGGCGGCCCTGGGTGCCACGCCCGCGCAGGCCATCTCTTGGATCTGGGCCCTGGGTCTGGGCATGGGCCTCACCAGCCTGGGCCTGAGCTGGCACTACCGGATGCCGGTGCTCACGGCCTGGAGTACCCCCGGTGCCGCGCTGCTGGTCACCGCCGGTGTCGGGGTGCCGATGAGCGAGGCCATCGGAGCCTTCATGGTCTGCGCGCTGCTCATCACCCTGGCCGGCGCCACCGGCTGGTTTGCGCGGGTGATGGACCGCATCCCGCAGGCCTTGGCCGCAGCGCTGCTGGCCGGCGTGCTGGCGCGTTTTGCCTTCGACGCCTTTGCCTCGTTGCGCACGCAGTTCGCGCTGGTCTTCACGATGTTTGCCGTCTACCTGCTGGGTCGGCGTCTCTGGCCGCGTTATGCGGTGCCCAGCGTGCTGGCCGCTGGGGTGGGGGTGGCGGCGTTGCAGGGCCAGTTGCACTGGGGTGGCGTGGTCAGCGCCAGTTCGGCCTGGGCGGTGCCGGTGTTCACCGCGCCCAGCTTCAGCCTGGCCGCCACCATCGGCATTGCGCTGCCGCTGTTCGTCGTCACCATGGCCTCGCAGAACCTGCCGGGCGTGGCGGCGCAGCGCGCGGCGGGGTATGCGGTGCCGGTTTCGCCGGTCATCACCAGCACCGGCCTGGCCACGCTGGTGCTGGCGCCCTTTGGCGGCTATGCGCTGAACCTGGCGGCCATCACCGCGGCCATCTGCATGGGCCGCGAGGCGCATGAGAACCCGGCACAGCGCTGGAAGGCCGCGGCGGCGGCGGGTGTGATCTACGTCATCGTCGGCTTGCTGGGCGGTGCGGTGGTGGGCCTCATCGCGGCCTTCCCGAAGGAGCTGGTGCTGGCCGTGGCTGGTTTCGCGCTGCTGGGCACCATCGGGGGTGGCCTGGCCATGGCGATGAAGGACGACGGCCAGCGCGAGGCTGCGCTCATCACCTTTCTGGTGACGGCCAGCGGCATGTCGCTGTGGGGCGTGGGCGCGGCATTCTGGGGCGTGGTGGCCGGCGCGCTGGCGCTGGCGGTGCAGCACTGGCGCCTGCGGCCGCCGACGTCGGTTTCGTGATTAACTGTTTCAAACGCGCTGTGAGGTCTCTGTTCGCATACATTCGGCCCGGTTTTTTCCGATAACCCACGGATAACCCACCGATGACCTCTCGAGCGCCAAAAGCGCCACGCATGCCATGAGCACTCTTGTATTCCGCGCTTTCCGCAATCATCGGCCACTGGCTGTACTCTGGCTGGCCTTGCTGGCCGCAACCGCATCCGCAACCGCTCCCGCCCAGGCTGCGCCGTTGACCGTGCGCGTGAACCCGGGAGATCACGGCGAACAGTCGCGGCACGCCACCTACCTGGCCATCAGCGCGGCGCTGAACGAAGCGCTGCGCGAGGCGCGTGCGGGCGATGTCAGCACCGTGATGTCCACCGACGCCACGGCCGACCTTTCGGGCACGCGCGCGCAGTCGAGCGACATCTACGTCGCCCCGGCCCACGTGGTGGGCAGCGCCTTGCGCCACGGCTACGTGCCGCTGGCCGGCAGCCCGCAGGGCGTGCAGGCGGTGATGGTGGCGCTGGCCAGCAGCCAGGTGAGCAGCCTGGCCCAGGCCCAGGGCCGGCGGCTGGGGCTGCCGCTGCAAGACAGCGTAGTGACCTACCTGGTGCGTGGCGAGCTGAATGCCGCCAACACCTCGATGAAGGCGCACTTTCGCAGCGTGAAGAACCTGCGCTACCAGGAAGCCCTGCTGGTCTGCCTGCAGATTCGCGAATGCGATGTGGTGGGCGTGGAGCGCGCGGTGTTCGAACGCTGGAAGGCCGCTGGCGAGCCGGTGCGGGCCTTCATGGAAAGCAAGCCGGTGCCGGGCATCAGCGTGGCGGTGAAGCAGTCGCTGGCCGGCACGCCGGCCATGCGCGCCTTGCAGCCGGTGCTGCTGCGCACGCTGGCCACGCCCAACCTCGCCCGCAACGGCTTCGACAAGCCGGTGGCCATCGAAAAACGCGAGTTCGACTATGTCTCGACCCTGGGCTACTTCACGCCGCGCCAGCTGCCAGGTGTCAACGTGGTGGATGCCGTCAACGTGGCGCGCCTGATGACGGAAGGCGCCACCTATTTCGACACCCGCACCGAGGCCGAGTTCAAGGCCAGCCGCGTGCCAGGCTCGAAGTGGCTGCCCTACATCGAGAAGAGCGCCAAGGACACCGATTACGACAGCGCGCTCGACAGCTTCGACATCAGCAAGCTTCCCGCCAACAAGGCCGCGGCGCTGGTGTTTGCCTGCAACGGCGCCGAGTGCTGGAAGAGCTACAAGGCCAGCCATGCCGCGCTGAAGGCCGGCTACAGCAACGTGCACTGGTTTCGCGGCGGGCTGCCCGAGTGGCGCACGGCCGAGCGCCAGGTGGCCAGCACCGCGCCCTGACGGCATGGTGACTTGATTGCGCGCTGCGCAGAATTGCACTTTTCGCCGAAGGCACGGGAAACCGACCCTTGCAGGCCGTGGGTTGTGCCGCGTCGCCCGCGCGGCGTGTGCGGTGCACCCTTAGAGTGCGCCCGCCGCGCGATTCGATCCGGTGCGTTCTGCTGCTGTTGGCGGCCCTCGAAACAGGGAGAGACCTCATGATCGTCAAACACAACCTCGTCCGCGGACTGCTGGCCACTGCTGCGCTGCTGGCCATGGCTGGCGCTGCACACGCCCAGGCCGGCGGCTATGCACTGCTGGGCGGCGGCCGCAGCGATTTCAAGGTCGACTGCAGCGGCACCAGCGCCTGCGACAGGAGCGGCAATGCGCTGCTGGCCGTCGGTGGCTACCGCTTCGGCAACAACTGGGCCGTCGAGGGCCTGTATGCCAACTTCGGCAAGTCCACAGCCAACAGCGGTGGCATCGGCGTCGAAGTCAAGGGCATGGCCCTGGGCGCGGGCGGCGCGTTTTTCGTCGACATCAGCCCGAGCTGGACCCTCACCGGCCGTCTGGGTTTGGCCAGCGTGAAACTGAACGGGCGCGCGCGCGTGGGCAACATCGTGGCGGATGTGTCAGACACCAGCGCCAACCTCTACACCGGGCTGGCCGTGGGCTACAACTTCAGCAAGACCCTCGGCGTCGAGCTCGGCTATTTGCGCACCCGTGGCGAGATCGAAGGCGACAAGGGCAACGTCGGTGCTCTCACGCTGAGCGCCCGTTTCAGCTTCTGAACATGAACGTGGCACTAGCGGCGCCTGCGCGCCGCCTGTGCCACAGTTCGGGCCCCACAGAGTTGCATGCTGGAGCCCGGGCCCGTGAAACTGCTCTTCGTTGCCGACCCTCTCGAATCCTTCAAGACCAGCAAGGACTCGACCTTCGCGATGATGCGCGAGGCCGCCCGCCGCGGCCACACGCTGATGGCCTGCGAGCCGAAAGACCTGCGCTGGCAGCGTGGTGAGGCCGTCACCGGCTTCGTGCGCGACATCACGCTCACAGGCCGCAGCGGCAAAGGCGAAACCTGGTTCACCGCCGCGCAGCAGCCCCCGCATGAACGACCGCAACCGCTGAAGGACGTGGATGCCGTGCTGATGCGCAAGGACCCGCCTTTCGACCCCGAGTACTTCTACGCCACCCATCTGCTGAGCCAGGCCGAACGTGAAGGCGCGCGGGTCTTCAACAAGCCCGGTGCGCTGCGCGAGCACCCCGAGAAACTCGCCATCCTCGAGTTTCCGCAGTTCATCGGCCCGACGCTCGTGACGCGCGACGAGGGCGACGTGAAACGCTTTCACGCCGAGCACCACGACATCATCCTGAAGCCGCTCGACGGCATGGGCGGCATGGGCATCTTTCGCGTCGGCCCCGATGGCCTGAACCTGGGCAGCATCGTCGAAACCCTGAACCAGGGCGGCGCCACCACGCTGATGGTGCAGAAGTACCTGCCCGAGATCACGCAGGGCGACAAGCGCGTGCTCGTCATCGGCGGCAAGCCGGTGCCGCACAGCCTGGCGCGCATTCCGCAGGGCAGCGAGATACGCGGCAACCTGGCCGTCGGCGGCAAGGGCGTGGCGCAGCCGTTGACCGAGCGCGAGCGTGAAATCGCCGAAGCGCTGGGCCCGGTGCTGGCCGCGCGCGGCCTGCTGCTGGTGGGGCTGGACATCATCGGCAGCTGCCTGACCGAGATCAACGTCACGAGCCCGACCTGTTTTGTCGAGATCACTGAACAGACCGGCTTCGACGTGCCGGCAATGTTCATCGATGCGCTGGAGACTGCCTTGAAAACCGCGCTGGCATGAAGGCACCGAGTGGTGCGAACAACGCCACCCTGCTGCACTGGCTGGACGCCGGTGCCGGTTATGACGCCGAGTACAGCGACGGGCTGAGCAGCCATTTGCCGATGGCCGCAGTGGCATTGCACCGCCTGGGCGCCCCGCAGCAACGCCTGCACGCCTGGGCCGAGGCCTACGCCACGCGCCTGCAGCCAGCGCCGAGCCCGCAAGACTGGCCCTCTGGCGACGCCTGGGCCGCGCACCTGGGCCGGCGTGGTGCCTGGCCGATGTACCGCAGCCTCTTCATGCAATGGCTGCAGCAGGAAGGTGCCGGCGATGTGCTGGAAGCCGTGCTGCCGCGCTTGATCGAAGGCTGTGCCGGCGCGGCCTTCCATGGCCTCATTCGCACGGCCTACGCCATGCAGTCGGCGCACCGGCAGGAACTGGCCGATGCCCTGGCGCACTGGGCCGCCACCTGGCTGGCGCTGGACGCGCCCATGGCTGCGCCAGACGACGGCTGCGAAAGCGACCCCACCGCGGTGTTGCGCCGCCTGCCGCTGCCGCCGTTGCCTGTGGCCGGCCGCTTGATCGCCGAGCGTGTGGCCGTGGTCGCCGCGTGGCCCGGCTTTGGCGACGTCGTGGCGCAACTGCGTGTGGACGACAAGACCCTGGAGCGCCTGGCCCGCGGTGCGGCCGAGCTCTATGCCGCCAGCGGCAACTTCACCGTGTTGCACATGCTGACCAGCGCGCATGCGCTGCGTGTGGTGCTGCCGGTGCTGGACGAGCCGCAAGCCAGGCTGGCGGCCGTGGCAGCCTACTGGCGCGCCTTTGCAGCCGCCTGGGCCGCCAGCAGCGCACGCAGCCAGGGTGCTGCGCCGCTGCAGCCCTGGGCGCGCATCGTGGCCACCGCCATCGCAGCCGACGACGACCACAGCGCCAAGCTGGTCGACAGCTGCCGCGAGCAACAGAAGGCCTATGGCGCAGGGCCAGGCGGCGACGTGTGGCGCCGCGCGGCTTCCCGCGTGGTGCAGGCGGCGGGCTGAGCTTGCTGAGCTTGCGTCCACCCCGGGGCTGAGCCCGGCCGCCGGGCCCGCGACAATCGCGCCATGGCCCTGCTCACCCTTTCCAACGCCCACCTCGCTTTCGGCCATGTGCCCTTGCTCGATGGCACTGCCCTTTCACTCGATGCCGGCGAGCGCGTCGCGCTCATCGGCCGCAACGGCGCTGGCAAGTCCAGCCTGCTGAAGATCCTGGCCGGGCTGGAGAAGCCCGATGAAGGCATCCTGCAGCTGCAGACAGGCCTGCGCCGTGTCTATGTGGCGCAGGAACCGCTGTTCGAGCCCGGCGTCAGCGTCTTCGATGCGGTCAGCGTGGGCGTGGC
>JBBSCV010000173.1:0-8632 GCA_038249925.1 Burkholderiales bacterium | reverse complement strand
GCTGATGGCGAAGCCCTCTTCGGCCAGCGCGATGGCGGGTTCGAACAAGCGCGCCCAGGGCAGCGTGCCGTGCGCGCGGTGCGCGGCTTCCAGCATCTTCACGACGCCCGGCGTGGCCACCGCGCGGCCGCCGAACACGGCCTCGGCGTAGGGCAGCGCCCGGCCGTCGGGTGCGAGGAACATCTTGTCGTCGACAGCCGCCGGCGCCGTCTCGCGGCCGTCCCAGGCTTCGCTTTGGCGGCCGTCGAAATGCATCAACAAGGCACCGCCGCCGATGCCGCTGCTTTGCGGCTCCACGAGCGTCAGCACCATCTGCGCGGCAATGGCGGCGTCGAGCGCCGAGCCGCCGGCGCGCAACATCTGGTGGCCGGCATCGGTGGCCAGCGGGTTGGCTGCGGCCACCATCTGGCGGCGCGCCGTCCAGCCGGGCTTGTCGACCCAGCCCGACGGTCGTTCGGGTTGAACGTCGGCGACAGTGGCCGCTGTCGGCGACACCGCAGACACTGCGGCGGGCGCTGATGGCGCAGAGGGCGCAGAGGGCGCAGACGGCGCATTCCCCGCCCGCTGCGCGCAGCCCGCCAGGGCCCCAAAGACCAAGAACACGCCGGCTGCGACGAGGCGGCTCAGGCGCAAATGAAGCTCCCGGGGTTTTGGCGCTGGCTGCGGCTTACCCACCGCAACGAACGCACTGCAATTCAAAGCAGCGGCACGCCGGTCTTGGCCTGCAGTTCTTCGTCCGTCACGCCCGGCGCCAGTTCCACCAGCTTCAGGCCTTGCGGGGTGACGTCCATCACCGCCAGGTCGGTGATGATGCGGTTGACCACGCCCACACCTGTCAGTGGCAGCGTGCACTGCGGCAATATCTTGATGTCGTGCCCGCCGTCCTTCCTGCGCGCCACGTGCTCCATCAGCACCAGCACACGGGCCACGCCGGCCACCAGGTCCATCGCGCCGCCCATGCCCTTGACCATCTTGCCGGGGATCATCCAGTTCGCCAGGTCGCCCTTTTCGCTGACCTGCATGGCGCCCAGGATCGACAGGTTGATCTTGCCGCCGCGGATCATCGCGAAGCTGTCGTGGCTGCCGAAGATGCTGCTGCCCGGAATCGTGGTGACGGTCTGCTTGCCGGCGTTGATGAGGTCGGCGTCGACCTTGTCTTCGGTGGGGAAAGGCCCGATGCCGAGCATGCCGTTTTCGCTCTGCAACCACACCTCGATGGCGGGGTCGACGAAGTTGGCCACCAGCGTCGGCAGGCCGATGCCCAGGTTGACGTAGAAACCGTCGTGCAACTCTTGCGCAGCGCGGGCCGCCATCTGGTCGTGTGTCCAGGCCATGTCAGACCCCTGCCTTTTCGCTGATGGTGCGTTTTTCGATGTGCTTCACGCCGTTCGGGTTGTGCACGATGCGGTGCACGTAGATGCCGGGCAGGTGAACGTCGTCGGGCGCGATGCTGCCGGTGGGCACGAGGTGCTCCACTTCCACCACCGTCACCTTGCCAGCCATCGCCGCAGCGGGGTTGAAATTGCGTGCGGTGAGGCGGAAGACGAGATTGCCGGAATGGTCGGCCTTCCAGGCCTTCACCAAGCTGACGTCGGGCACCAGCGCGCGTTCCATGATGTAGGTGTGGCCGTCGAATTCACGCGTTTCCTTGCCCTCGGCGACCAGCGTTCCCACGCCGGTGCGTGTGTAGAAGGCCGGAATGCCGGCACCGCCGGCGCGCAGCTTCTCGGCCAGCGTGCCCTGGGGCGTGAATTCGAGCTCCAGTTCACCGGCCAGGTACTGGCGCTCGAACTCCTTGTTCTCGCCGACATAGCTGCTGATCATCTTCTTGATCTGGCGCGTGGTCAGCAGCTTGCCCAGGCCGTGGCCGTCGGTGCCGGCGTTGTTGCTGATGGCGGTGATGTTCTTCACCCCCGTCGCACAAAGCGCATCCGTCAGGGCCTCGGGAATGCCGCAGAGGCCGAAACCGCCCACGGCGATGAGCATGCCGTCCTTGGCAATGCCTTCCAGGGCCGCAGCGGCGCTGGGGTAGATCTTGTTCATGCGCTCTTGTCTTTCAGCAGTGGCGTTGAAAGCGGCAAGCGTACTACGGTGGCCGGTGAATGGCCGTGCCGTGAATGGCCGTGCAAAGCGGGGGTGAAGCGGGAGGCGGCTCCCTACAATCCCGCGGCGCTTTGCACCCAGGCCTGACCAGGAGCCCACCGATGTCGACACACGATCTGCACGCCTCGTTTGCCGACATCGAGATGCTCAACAGCGCCCTGGGCCATGTGTTCGCGCCCTGGGTGCGCGAGCTTGACCTGCGGGTGCTGGAAGCACGCGCGGGCGAGGTGACGCTGGCCCTGCCCGTCACGGATAAACACGTCCACGAGGGCGGCGTGCTCTGTGGGCAGACCATGATGGCCGCCTGCGACACCGCCATGGTGCTGGCCGTGATGACCAAGCTGGGCGGGTTCAAGCCCATGACCACGGTGCAGTTGCAGACCAGCTTCCTGCGCCCGGTTTCGGGCGGCACCGGCGCGGTGCGGGTGGTGGCACGCGTGTTGCGCATGGGGCGCAGTCTGGTGTTCGGCGAGATGCAGGTGATCAGCGCTGCCGACGAACTGGCGGCCCACGCCACCACGACCTACACGCTGCTGTGAAGGCTGGTGCAGACACCTCGGCGCCCGGCCCGGCCCGGCGCACCGTATTGGTGGCTGCCGGCGCCGCCGGGGCCATGAGCCTGCTGCCGGGGTGTGGCAACTTCGGCACCCGCCTGGCAGACACCCTGGGCCTGGGTGGCGTGCTGCGCCGCCTGGGTTTGATCGCCACACCCGCGCCGTTGCTGCCACCGGCCCTTCAGCAGGCGCTGGACGCCCACTACCAGCGCGGCGCACGCGCCCTGCTGGCGAATGACATCGACGCCGCGGTGGCCGCCTGGCGCGACTACGTGACGCTGGCGCCGCCCACGCTGGCGCAAGCGCGCCTCGTGCGCGGCCACCTCATGCTGCTGGACCGCGAAGCCGCGCGGCGCTTCGTGCAGCGCGTGGCGGCGGCTGAAAGAAGCGGCCCCGCGCTGCCGACCGACCGTCTGCACGTGGCCGTGCTGCCGTTCAGCAGCCGCGCGCCGGCAGCGGCCCCGCCGGGTGCGGCGGCCTTCAATCGCGCGGTGGCAGCGATGATCATGGTCGACCTGGCCCGGGTGCCCGCGCTGACGGTGCTGGAGCGCGACAAGGTCGAGTTGCTGGCGCAAGAACTGAAGCTGGGCGAGAGCGCCCTCGTCGACCCCGCCACCGCAGCCCGCCCCGGGCGCATGCTGGGCGCGGGCACGGTGGTGGCGGGTGCGGTGTACAACGAAGCCGGGCCGGCCGGGCCGGGTTCAGGGCTCTACCGCTTGAACGCAGCCGTCAGCGACGTGGCGCGCAGCCGGCTGATCGGCCAGAACGAAGCCGAGGGCAAGCAGGCCGACTTCTTCTTGCTGCAAAAGCGCATCGTGCACGGCATTCTCGACACCCTGGACATCCGCGACCGCCCCGCTGCGGTGGACACCATCCACACCCGCAGCTGGGAGGCCTACGCCCGCTTCGCGCGTGGCTTGCAGCTGTTGTCTGAAAACCGCTTTGCCGAAGCGCGAGCCGCTTTCCTGGGCGCGCTGGAAATCGACCCGGCCTTCCTGATGGCAGAGGCTGCCTTCCTCGCCACCCCCGAATTCGCGACCACGCTGCAGGACGTTCGCAACGCTGTCGAGCAACCCGCCAAGACCCGACCATGATCACCGTTCATCACCTTGAAAATTCGCGCTCGCAGCGTGTCCTGTGGCTGCTGGAAGAACTGGGCCTGCCCTACGAGGTGAAGCGCTACGCGCGCGACCGCAAGACCTTGCTGGCGCCGCCCGCGCTGAAGCAGGTGCATGCGCTGGGCAAGAGCCCGGTCATCACTGACACAGGGGCCGAAGGCACCATCACGGTAGCCGAATCGGGCGCCATCATCGAGTACCTGCTCGACACCTGCGCGAGCTCACAAGACAACGCCCGCCTGCGCCCCGCCCCCGGCACGCCGGAGCGCCGCCAGTTCAACTACTGGTTGCATTTCGCCGAAGGCAGTGCCATGCCCTACCTGGTGATGAAACTCGTTTTCGATCAGGTGCGCAACGCGCCGGTGCCTTTCTTCATCAAGCCCATCGTGAAAGGGATTGCCGACAAGGTGACGCAGAGTTTCCTGATGCCCAACATCACGCAGCAGTTGGCCTTCATCGAAAGCACGCTGGCGCAGCAGCCCTGGTTCGCGGGGCCCGAGTTCACCGCCGCCGACGTGCAGATGAGCTACCCGCTGGAAGCCGCCGCTGAACGTGTGGGCCTCTCCAGCAGCCACCCGCATGTGGTGGCCTGGATGAAGCGCATTCACGAGCGCCCGGCTTACCAGCGCGCCTTGGCGCAGGGCGGGCCTTACAAGGCGGTGCCGGGCTGAAGCCGGTTTCAGTTCATACCAAGCGGGCGCGAAACCAGTCGGGCATGGGTGCTGATTTCCTGGCCGCGTAATCGGTCCACACCGTGCGCGCGCCGCCTTCGGCATAGACAACACCCGGCTCGTCCGTTCGCTCGATGGTGTGGTAAGTCTCGAAGCTGCTGCGGCCGGGGTTGGCAACAAACATGGTCACGCGGACGTCGCCGGGAAATTCAAGCTGGCGCAGGAAGTTGCAGAAGGCGTTGACGATGATCGGGCCCTGGCCGCTCAAGTCGGTGCTGCCGCCCTGCTGGAAGATCCAGTCGAGACGGCAGACTTCCATGTAGCGGAAGTAGAGCGTGTTGTTGATGTGGCCCATCGCGTCCATGTCGCCCCAGCGCAGCGGCATCAGCATCTCGTGCACGAGCTTCTTTTCGGCGGGCAGCTCGAAACGCATCGGGCTTCACTCCACGCCGAGTTCGCGCGTCAGGCGCTGCACCAGCGCTTTCAGTTCGGCCAGCTCGGCGGCCATGCGGGTCTGTTCGGCACGCAGCGCAGAAAGCTCGCCGGCGCTCACGGCATACGCGCCCTGGGCCCCGCCATCGTCGGCCGCGCTGCGCGCGATGCTGCCGGCCGGCTGCGCCACTTCACCGCACAGCAGCTGCGCCCAGCGCGCTTCACGCTCGCCCGCGGCGCGGTTGAGCTTGACGGTCATGGGCTCGGCCTTGGCCGCCAGTTCTTCAAGGAAGCCTTCGACCGAAGAAATGTCTGCAAACCGGTGAAGGCGTTCGGTGTTCAGGCGCAACTCGGCGGCGGTCTGCGGGCCGCGCAGCATCAGCGCCGCCAGCAATGCCACGGCCTGAGAAGGCACATGAAGCACACGCGCGGTGTTGTGCTCGAACTTCACGACGCGGCTGCTGCTGCCTTCGAAGACCAGGCTCAAGGCCTTCAGGCCTTCCAGCGTCACCAGCACGTCGGCCTCGGTGGCATCCATGACCGGGCTTCGCGCTGTTTTCTGGTTGCAGCCCGCCACCAGCGCGTTCAGGCTCAGCGGGTAGGTGTCGGGCACGGTCGCCTGCTTCTCGACCAGCACGCCCAACACGCGGGCTTCGAGAGGGCTCAGGTGACGCAAGGTGCGGTCACCATCAAATGGCCTGGCCGTCATCGGCCGAAATCACCGCGCCGTTGATGAAGTGGCTTTGGTTCGAGCACAGCAGCATCAGCACAGCGTCCAGGTCTTGCGGCTGGCCCACACGCTTGCGCGGCATCGACTGCACCAGCTTCTGGCCGGCCTCGGTCTGCCAGACATGGTGGTTGATCTCGGTGTCGATGTAGCCCGGGCACAGCGCGTTGACGTTGATCCCGAAGCGACCCCATTCCAGCGCCATGGCGCGCGTCATGTGCACGACGGCGGCCTTGCTCATGCAGTAGACGCCGATCTGCGGAAACACCCGCAAGCCGGCCATCGAGGCCACGTTGACGATGCGCCCGCCGGTGAAGGTGCCGGGCGCTTCGCCCTTGCTGCGCGCGATCATGCGCTTGGCCACTTCCTGGGCCACGAAAAACGCGCCGCGCGTGTTGACAGTCATCACCTCGTCGTAGCTTTCGGGGGTGACATCGGTGAGCTTCTGCGTGCTGCCCACGCCAGAGTTGTTGACCAGGATGTCGATGGCGCCCATCTCGGTCTCGGCATGCGCCACGGCAGCGCGAATGCTCACGGGGTCGCTCACGTCCAGGCCCACCACGTGGGCGTCGCCGCCTTCGGCCTCGATCTCGGCGCGCAGGGCCTTCAGGCGTTCCACCCGCCGCGCGGCCAGCACCACCCCGGCACCGGCAGCGGCCAGGGTCTTGGCGAACTGCGCGCCCAGGCCGCTCGAGGCGCCGGTGACGAAAGCCACGCGGCCGGAAAGATCGATCTCGTATGCCATGGTCTTGAGTTCTTGTTTGCGGGTCGAGTTTCACGATAGCACGCAGGTCATGAAGGATTGGCGGCTTGCGGCATCATCCGGCGCTGCCATGCCGACCCCCCTCATGCTGAACGTTTCTTCCCTGAGCAAACGCTTCGGCGACACCCCCGTCTTTCACGACGTGAACCTGCAGCTGCCACGCGGCCAGTTCGTGGCCTTGCTGGGCGAATCGGGGGTCGGCAAGAGCACGCTCTTGAACTGCATCGCGGGCCTGGACCGCGCCGATTCCGGCAGCGTGCACATCGCCGGCACCGACCTGGCCACGCTGGACGACGACGGCTGTGCACGGCTGCGCCGCGTGCAACTGGGCTTCGTCTTCCAGGCCTTCCACGTGCTGCCGCACCTGACGGTGGCCGAGAACGTGAGCCTGCCGCTGCGCCTCCTGGGCCGCAACGATGAAACGCGCGTGGCCTCGCTGCTGGCCGCCGTGGGGCTGCAGGGCCTCGGTGAACGGCTGCCGGCGCAGCTTTCGGGCGGGCAGCTGCAGCGCGTGGCCATCGCACGCGCCGTGGTGCATGCGCCGGGGCTGATATTGGCCGACGAGCCCACCGGCAACCTCGACCCCGACACCGCCCGCCGCGTGCTGGACGTGCTGCGCGCCGAGGTGCAGGACACCGGCGCGGCCTGCCTGCTGGTGACCCACAGCGAAGCCGCCGCGGCCCGTGCCGACCGCGTGCTGCGGCTCACGGCCACGGGCGTGGTCGAGGCGTGAACAGCGCGCCGGCACCCGCATGAAGAGCCTCTTCTGGCTGCTGGTGCAGCGCGAGTGGCGCCACCACCCCTGGCGGCACGCGGTCGCCTTGCTGGCCGTGGCCTTGGGCGTGGCGCTGGCCTTCTCGGTGCACCTCATCAATCAAAGTGCACTGGCCGAGTTCAGCGCTGCGGTGCGCACCGCCAATGGCGAACCCGACCTCACCTTGCGGGGCCCGCGCGAAGGTTTCGACGAGGCCTTGTTCGACCGCATCGCCACCGACGCCGGCGTGGCCCTGGCCAGCCCGGTGCTGGAGGTGGACACCTACGCCCAGGCCGCCGACGGCAGACGTGTGGCGCTGCGCGTGCTGGGCCTGGACCTGCTGCGTGCCGCCCCGCTGGCCCCGGCCTTGATGCCCAAGCCGGCCGAGGGCGAAGACCGGCTCGTGTTTCTGGACCCCGAGGCCGCCTTTCCCAGCACCGGTGCGCGCAGCCTGACCGGCGCTGCGGAAGGCGGCATGCTGAAGCTGCAGGCCGGCAGCGCCTGGCTGCCTTTTCGCGTGGCCGGCACCACGGCTGCGGGTGGCACGCCGCTGGTGGTGATGGACATCGCCGGGGCGCAGCAGGCGTTCGGCAAACTGGGGCGCTTGTCGCGCATCGACATACGGCTGCAGCCCGGCGTCGAGCGTGCCGCCTGGCTGGCCGCGCTGCAGGTGCAGTTGCCGCAAGGCGTGGCCGCCGTGGCCGCCGACGACGCCGAGCAGCGCGTCAGCAACCTGAGCCGCGCCTACCGCGTGAACTTGACGGTGCTGGCGCTGGTGGCCTTGTTCGTCGGTGCCTTCCTCGTCTTCAGCGTGGTCTCGCTCAGCGTGGCGCAGCGCACGCCGGCCTTTGCGCTGCTGGGTGTGCTGGGCCTCACTGCCAAACAACGGCGCCTGTGGGTGCTGGGTGAATGTGCGCTGCTGGGCGCGGTGGGCAGTGGGGTGGGCTTGCTGGCCGGCGCCGGCATGGCTGCGGCGGCCTTGCGATTTCTGGCCGGTGACCTGGGCGGCGGCTACTTCCCGGGCATCGTGCCGCCCCTGCAGATGGGTGCCCTGGGCACGCTGGCCTTCGGCGCTTTGGGCACGGCTTCGGCGGTGGTAGGCGGCTGGTGGCCGGCGCGCCAGGCTGCCGGCATGTCGCCGGCGCTTGCGTTGAAGGGGCTGGGCACACCGGGCGGCATCGCGCCACCGGCGTGGCCGGGGCTCGCGCTGCTGGCCCTGGGCACAGGGGCGGCCTTCGTGCCGCCACTGTTCGGCCTGCCACTGGCGGCTTACGTGGGCGTGGCCGCATTGCTGCTGGGCGGTGTGGCGCTGGTGCCGGCGGCCGTGCATGCGCTGCTGTCCACGGTGGGCGCTGCGCAGCGTGCGCGCCTCGGCGCGCTGCCGCTGCTGGCCTTGCAGCGGGCACGCTTTCAGCGCAACACCGCCACCGCCGCCGTGGCCGGCGTGGTGGCCAGCCTGGCGCTGAGCGTGGCGCTGACGGTGATGGTGGCCAGCTTTCGTGAAGGCGTG
>JBBSCV010000172.1:0-8638 GCA_038249925.1 Burkholderiales bacterium | reverse complement strand
GGGATGGCACTGTCATTGCCGTTCAAGGCAAGCGCAGTGCCCGGTCTCGGGATCAGTCGGACATCAGTTCCAGCGCCAGGTCCAGACCGCCTCGATGGCGTTTTCTTCGCCGGTGCGCAGCCGCAGCGTGATGCGGTCGGCCACGCGGTAGATCAGCAGCAGTGTGCCGCCCGCCCTGCCCAGGGCCTGTTCGTAGCCGACGTAGACGCGTCTGGAGACTTGCTTGCCCAGGCTGATGATGGTTTCGCTGACGCCGCCGCTGCTGCCACGGCTGAGGGTCAGCTCGTCGAGCCCCAGCTTCTGCAGGAAGCCGCTGCTCGCGCCGCCACGTTCGCCCGCCAGCAGCGCGAGTGCGGCGCGCTGCAGCAGCGCGGTGTCGTCACGGCCCAGGCCTTCGGGGGCGCGGCCCAGCACGAGCCAGGTCAGGGTGTCGAGCTGGCCGAGTTCGGTTTCGCTGTACAGCCGCACGCGCGGGTTGGCTGCCGAGCCGCTGACCACCACGCCGACGCGAGTGTCGATGTCGGCGCGCAGCGCCAGGATGTCCAGCACCGGGTTGCCAGGGTCGCCGCGGAAGGTGAGCGTGCCGCGGTCGATGGCCAGGTTCTGGCCGTAGGCGCTGTAGGTGCCCTGCTCGGCGCGCACGACGCCGTTGACGGCCAGCTGGCCGCCGGGCGTCGTCAGGCGCAGCTGGCCGCGCAGTAGCGTGTCCAGCCCGCGCCCGCGCAGGCGCAGCGACTCGCCGAGGTCGATGCGCAGGTCCACGTCGGCCGCGCCCAGCGGGCTCGGTCGCGGCGCTGCGGCCACGGTCTGCGCAGTGCCCGGCGGCGCGCGCACGCGCACCGGTGGCGGCGGCACGCCGGGCGGCAGCGGGAGCGGTGCGCGGTTCACCACCACCACATCGGCGCTCAGGCTCGGTGCGTCGGCCTGCGTCACGTCGATCAGGCCTTCGTCGATGGTGAAACGGCCGTTGACGGCGGTGCGCTGTTCCGCCAGTCGCACATCGGCAGCACCGCTTATGGTGATGCGCCGGTCGTAGCGGTCCAGCAGACGCAGCTTCTCGGCAACGGCGCGCAGCTGCACCACCGGTGTGGCGGAAAAATCGGCGTCGCCGGTAACACGCAAGACACCTCCGCCAGAACCCGCGCCACCCGCACCGGCGCCGTCCGACCCCGCACTGTCCGCCCCCGCGCCGTCGCGAAACTCAAGCCGCCGGATGCGTGCCTCGGTGCCCGTCATCGCCACGTCCAGCACACCGTCCTGCAATGCAATGCCCTCGAACAGGTTGCGCACGGACAGGTTCTCGCCGGTGGCGCCGCCCCTGTATTCGGGCGCGCGCAGCTGGCCGCCGAAAGACAGTGCCACCCGCAGGCTGCCGCCCAGCTGCCAGCCCAGCGGCAGCCAAGGCGCCCAGACCTGCAGCTGCGGCACCAGCAGGCTCAGGCCACCCTCCAGCGGCGCGGTGGGTTCGGGCCAGGCCGCCTGCGGCGAGGTGCGCAGCGTCTGCAGCCCGCCGAGAACGCCCACGTTTTTGCCGACCAGCGCCTGCGTCACCTGCCACAGGCCGTCTTTGGCCACCAGCCCCACGCGCAGGTCGCTCAGCGCCAGCGCCTGCGTGTTGCCGTCGATGGTGAGGCTCAGGTCGCCGGCGGTGCGCTGCACGTTGATGTCGGCCTCGAAGCGTTCGCCGCTGCGCACCGCGATGCGCCCGCCCACCGCCAGGTCGCCGCGCCAGCCGAACTGCGGCTGAATGCGCGCCAGAAACGGGGCCACCAGCAGCGGCTCCAAAAGCGCCTGCAGCGCGATGCGCGGCGGCGCACCGGCGCGCGCGGGGGCCTGCCACTGTGCCTGCTGCCACGTCAGCGCACTGCCGAAGGCCGTCACGCGCCCTGGCTCCAGGCCCGCTTGCTGCACGCTGCCGTCGGCCGCAAACGTGACCGCCGCCTGCACGCTGGCAGCCGAAAGCCAGGGTGCCTGCGGCGCGGCCAACGGTGCTGCGGACAGCTCGGCCAGGTTGCCGCGCCAGGTGCCGCCACCGGCCGGCGCGGCCGTCCAGCGCCCGCTGCCGCGCAGCATGAAGCGGCTGCCGCCGGGCGCTTTGACGCCCAGAACAACGGCAGCTCCGGAACCCCCAGCAACAACCGATTCGGCCCAGGCCGGCGGCCGCAGCGGGCTGCTGGCCTGCACGGCCAGCGTGTGGTCGCGCAGCGTGCCCTGCAGCGTGGCCTGCAACTTGGACAGGCGGCGTTCGCCTTGCGCCAGGTCGCTGGCCTGCAATTGCAGTGAAAGCTGCGCGTCGGCGTTGACGGTCGACAGCTTCCAGCTGGCGTCTGCGCTGCCCAGCGTCCACTGCGGGCTGCGCAAGTCACGTGCTTCCAGCATGCCTTCGCTGCGCACCGCCGGCCAGCGGCCCTGCGCGCTGGCCTGCCCGCTGACCGCGCCCTGCTGCGGCCACCAGGCCGCAGCGCCGGGCAGCAGCCGCGACAGCGGCGCCAGCGCGGCCAGTTGCGGTGCAGTGATGTCCAGCTGCGCCTGCGGCAAGGCTGCGCCGGCGCCACGCGGCCAGCTGCCTTCGGCCTGCAAGCGGTTGGGCCCGGCATGCAGTTCGGCGTCCAGGCCCATGGCCTTCGGGTCCGCCTGCAGCTCGGCCTGGCCGCGCCAGGACGTGCCGGCCCAGCGGCTGTCGTCCAGCGTCAGGCGCGCGCTGCCGAGCACCCGGTCGAGCACGCCCGCAGCGGCCGTGGCCGGGGGTGTGCGGCCGGCTGGCGGAGCCTGCAGAGCCGGCAGCGCCAGATCAGCCTGCCAACGCGCGTTGATGCGCTGTCCGGCGACATCGCGGCCGGCAGCCGGCCACCACAGACCGGGGTCGAACCCGGTGAGGGTGCCGGTGCTCTGCAGCTGCCAGGCGCCGGCGGCGTCGCGGCGCGCATCGGCACTGGCTTCGGCCTTGCCGCCGGCCTTTCCGTCGCCCTTTCCTGCGCGCGCGACGGCGTCGCGCAGCTGCAGCGTCAGGCTGCCATCGGCGGGCATCGACCACGCGCCTTCGGCCTGCAGCCGCAGCGCCGGCGCCCCGCGCCGCGGCAGGCGGCCGTCGAGTTCGAACTGCACCGTGCCCGACGGGGCCGGCCCAGCGCCGGCAGTGGGCGCGGCCGCGGCCGCGGTGCCCAGGCCCTCGGCACGCGCCGACACCTGGCCGCCCAGGCTCATCGGCGGCAGCCGCGTGTCCAGTTGCTCCGGGCGTACGGCCTGCAGGCGCAGGTCCAACGCCAGCGCGCCGGCCTCCCAGCGGCCGGACCCGTTCAACACCCCGGCTTCGCGCGCCCCTTCCAGCTGCGCTTGCAGGCGGTCGAAGACCAGCGTGCCCGGCTCGGCCGCGCGCCCCTGCAGCCGCACGTCCAGGCTGCGCAGCGGCAGCAGGCCGGCGTCCCAGGCGCCGGGGCTCGCGTTGACGAGCTGGATGTCCATCGCCAGCAGACCGTTGCTGCTGCCGGGCGCCGCAGCCGCACCCGGCTCGGCCAGCACGGCGCGGCCAGACAGCTGTGTCTGCGGCAGACCGGCGGCCAGTGTGGACAGGTCCAGCCCTTCAACGTTTGCGGCCAGTGCCAGCAGCGGCCAGGCCGCGAAGGGCGCCAGCGTGGCCTGCACCTGCGCCTGCCCATGCACTGGCCCCTGCATCCGAGCGGGCGCCTGCCCGCCGGCAGCGCGGGCGTCCGGCAGCCGCTGCCCCAGCTGTACGGCCAGTTGCAGCCGCTGCAGCGGCCCCTGCGCCTGCAGTTCGGCCTGCCAGTCGGGCGCCGTGGCGGTGGCCCGCGCCTGCAGCGGCAGGCCGCTGCCGCTGCCCAGCACGGCATTGCCGGTCACGTCCACGCCCTGGAACTCGAGCGCCAGGTTCTGCAGCCGGTGCTCGCGCCCTTCGGCAGCACCCAGGTGCAGGTCGACGGCGATGTCGCTGAGCGCTTCTTGCTCGCCGACTTCCAGCCGGCCGATGCGCAGCCCCGGGGCGCGCAACTCCACAGGCAGCGTCAGGTTGTCCGGGGGTGGCGTGCGCGCGTCGGCGGTGGCGGGCGCGTCGTCGCTGCGCCACTGCACACGCGCCGCGCGCGGCCGTTCCAGGTCGATGCCCAGCCAGGCGCCCGGGTGCGGGCGCCAGTTCCACGCGGCGTCGTCCCAGGCCAGTTCTTCGATGACCAGCTGCCCCCCGGCACCCCGCCACACCAGCCTTTGCGCGGCAAAGGGCCCGCCGTTCGGCCGCCCCGTCTGGCCCTGCAATTCCAGCCCCGGCACTTGCTGCAACAGCCGGTCGAAGCCGGTCGCGCTGTTCCACAGCCACGCGCCGCCTGCGGCCAACAGCAAGGCGACCACGGCCAGCAGCGCGAGCATGCCCGTCAACACGCGCCGGGTCATCGACCAGCGCCGCCCGCCCCGCGGCGATGGGGGCGTGCCGGCTGCAGCAGGCGCGCCTGAGGTGCCGCCTGTCGGGTCGTCAGCGCTCAAAACGCCACCCCCACCGTCAGGTGCAGCCGCACTTTCTTGACTTCCTCACCGTAAGCCAGGTCCAGCTTGACCGGCCCCACTGGCGAGCGGTAGCGCAGGCCCACGCCATAGCCGACGGCCGGTTTCAGCGCGCCCCAGCTGGCGTCGGCACGGCCGACGTCGACGAAGATCGCGCCCCACAACTGCGGCAGCCGCTGCAGCAGCGGCCGCGCCACTTCGGCGCTGGCGGTGAACAGCACCTCGCTGCCGACCTGCACGCCGTTGTCCACCCGCGTCAGCGATCGGTACTCGTAACCGCGCACCGACTCGTCACCCCCGGCGCGAAAGCGCAGCGCCTCGGGCACCTGCACGGCACCGCGGATGAACACCTGCCCCACCTCCACACGGCCCTGCCCGTACCAGGTGCTGCCCAGCGGGTGAAAGGCGTCCAGCCGCGCGTAGAGCCGCGTGAACGGTGCATTGCCGCCAGGTTGGGAACGCGCCTGCCCCACGCCGACCTGCCCTGTCCACGCACGCCCGCGCGTGGGCAATACCAAGTCGTCCAAGGTGCGCCAGACGCCGTGGTAGTGCAGCGTCAGCGAGTCGGCGCGCTGGCGTCCGAGCGCACTGGTGGTGGCCGAGCGGTCCCATTCCACGAAGAGCAGGCGGTCGATGCGCTGGGTGTCCTGCGCGCGGCCCACGCGCAGCCGGAAGGCGTTCACCTCATCGGTGTCCGACACCACGCGTTCCGCGCCGCCGCCCAGCAGGTTGCGGTACAGCCGCGGCAGCGTCTGCGTGCTGAGCTCGCCTGTCCAGCGCTGCTGCACCTGCGAAAGTTCGAGGCTGTTGCGCGCGATCCATGGCCTATTGAAAGGGCGGCGGTGCACGTGGTCGAGCGTGCCGCGGGCGCCCACGTTGGCACCCACGCCGATGCCCACCGTGGCCTCTTGGAGCTTTCGCTCACGCAGCCGCACCACCACCGGCGTGGCATCGGGCTGCGGCGGCTCGATATCCAGCGCCACCGTCGCGCGGTCGAAGAGGTCGGACTTCTGCAGCCGCTCCTGAAAATCGAGCAGCGCAGCTTCCGTGGCAGGCGCGCCGGCCTTGAGGTTGCCGATGTTTCGCACAGTGAATTCGTCCTGCACCTTCAGCCCCACCACGCGCAGTGGCCCGATGCGGAACAAGGGCCCGCTGTCGGCCGTGGCGGAAAGATCGCCCAGCTGCGTGGCGGCGTCGATGCGCGCCTGTGAATCGACCCAGTCGGCCTGCACCCAGCCCTGCGCACGCAGCCCGGCGATGGACGCCGTTTTTGCACGCGACCAGTCGGCGTCGCGAAAGGGTGCACCGGGCGGCAATGGCCAGTCGCGACGCAGCGCAGCTGCAGCCTGGCGCGCGTGGACACCGTCGGGCGAGTCGGCCGCCGCACTGGTTTTCAGCGCGCCGTTCAGTGTGAGATCGACGCTGTTGATCTTCGTGCGCGGCCCGGGCTGCACGGTCACCCGCACGGTGGGAATATCGCCCGGCACGGCGGCGTTCGAAATCGCGTTCGCGTCTGTGGCGGTGGACGCGCCGGCAGGTGCAGAGGAAGGCGCAGAAGTCGGGCTGGAAGTCGGACCAGAAGTCGGACCAGAAGCCGCAGACGCGTCGCGCTCGATCGTGACCACGGCGTTGAAGTAGCCCTCGGTATCGAGCAATTCCCGCGCTTGCTGCGGCACAGCGGTGATCAGGCGGTCGAGTTCACCGGCCTGCAGCGGCGTGCCTTGCGCCAGCCGGTTCACGCGGCCCAGGTCGAGCCCGTCATTCAGCAGCTTGGCCAGCGCCGTGGGTGCCACCACCTCCAGGCGCAGCACTGGCGCAGGTTCGGGCTGCTTCTCGCTGCCCGGCAATGACGAGCAGCCGCTCAACTGCAAACCCAGCAAAACGGTGAAGATGGAAAGTACACGCAGGCCGCGGGAGTCGGTCGGGCCCCTCGAACCACGGAAGTTCGCGACGGTCAGAACAGGCAGCAAAGGCAACGTACTCGGCGATGGCGGCATGGGTTGTGGCTCCACTGGCAGGGCTTGTGCCCGGTGCCTGGCGCATGAGGCACGAGTGTGCAGTCAGCCGTGACGGTTCGGCAGTAGGCCGCCGGCAACAGGCCGGGTAGGACGGCAGGCGCATCTGCGCTCGCCAGTCATTGCAGCGTGGGTCAGCGGTTGCGCCGCCACAGCGCCGCCGTCAGCACGGTCGCAAAGGCCACCCACCCGATGTAAGGCACGCCGGCGCTGGCCGCCAGGCCATCCACGCGCCGTGCTTGCGCCACATAGGCCGCGCCGCTGGCGATCATGCCCGCGGCCAGCACGGTGCTGGCCGGCAAGTTGCGGCGTCCGAAAAACACTGCGGACCAGCCGCCGATGAGCGCGACGTTGACGCACCACCACCCCAGCGCGCGGTTGCGCGGCGGGCTGGAAGGTTCACGCAGCAGGCGGTAGGCGCCGGCTGCCAAAGCGGAGTCGACGAGCGTCCAGGCCATCGGTATGGCGGCATCGGGCGGCTGGAACGAGGGCTTGCGCAGCAGCCGATACCAGATGCCCGACGCCAGGTGGTGGGGCCCCCATTTCATGCCTGCCAGCGCCGGCCATAACAGGGCTATGGACGCGAACAGCCCCGCAGTGAGGCGGGAAGCGCCCGTCGCCGATGTGCCGTCATCGGCCGCAGGTTCCGGCGGACCAACCATGGTGCCATCGCCAGGGCTCGAAGAACCCGCGGATGTGGTGCGACTGAGATCGGCGGGAACCATTCAAATCTCCTGTGGGTGAACCGAAAGATCAACCGCTCGGCACTTCTCGTTCCCGCCCGCGCTGCGCCCGCGCTGCAGCGCCGTGTCCAAAACGCATTGCGAGGGGAGCACTCTGCGGGAACGCCACTTGCGCCGGGACGGCGCACCCAGCAGGTGATGC
Organism: Burkholderiales bacterium; assembly: GCA_038249925.1. GTDB lineage: Bacteria > Pseudomonadota > Gammaproteobacteria > Burkholderiales > Burkholderiaceae_C > Rubrivivax. The sequence goes on along the minus strand of JBBSCV010000172.1, from coordinate 1,229 downwards.
GGCTGCTGGCAGGCCTGGCGCGTGGTCGCGGTGTGGAATTCATCGACTTTTTCCAGCCCCGCCAGAAAGACCTGTTCTCGCGCCACGCCGGCATCTATTTCGCTGACGACGGCCTGCACCCCAGCGCCGCCAGCTACAGGCACAGCTTCGAGACGCTGCTGCACCGTGCGCCGTTGCGCACGATCCTGCAGCGTGACATGCACGCGCAAGTTTGAAGCCTTGCTGCAAGTTTTGCCGCAGGCGTTCGGCTGAGTTGCAGCTGGTTTTTACTTGGGAATGCGGGTTGCCCCGCTGTCAACACAGTTCGACCGGTAGGCAGACCACCATTCGGGCTGCATGAAAACCACGACACTTTGAAAGGAAACTGCAATGTCTCGACACGACGAGAAAGGCGACGGGCATCAGGGCGAACGCGATCCGGGCCGCAGGCCGGGCTCGCAAGGCAGTCAGGGGTCGCAGGATTCCGGGCGTGACCCCGGCGACGCGAGCAGCGGCGGGCAACGCAGCAAGGCCGGCAGCAACTACGGCGACTGGAGCCCCGATGCCGACCAGGAACGCGGCGATCAGCGCGACGGCGCTGCCAGCGGCAGCATCACCAAGGGCACGGGCGCGAAACCGATCAAGTGAAAGTACGCCGGGGCGATTTCATCGCCACGGCTTTTTGAGCCGAGATCAGTTCGCCTTGAAGAAGCGCAGGTTTCCCACGGCAAAGTCGCGGTCTTGGGCCATCTGTATCAACGCGGCCAGCCGCGGCTCAGGCAGCGAGGGCTGGCGTGACAGCAGTCGCAACTCACGTCTGTTCGGGCTGGCGAGCACGGCTTCGCTGTAATCGTCATCGACATGCAGGACCCACTGATCCTGCCAGGCCCAGGGCAGCAGACGAAGCCAATCTGGCCAACGGGTCATCTTGAATTGCGCACCGCTGCTGCCAGGCACCGGCAGCACCACGGCGTCGGCCGCGTCATCGCTCGTCAAATCGAGAAGGCCATCGCGGCGCAACTTGAAGTTCCAGCTTGCAGCTGCCGGTAATTGCTGTTGTGCCTGTTGTGCCTGTTGTGCCTGTTCTGCCTGTGTTGCCTCTGCGGTTCCTGTGCTTGCCGACGTTTCTGAAGCCTGCGACTCGCCCGCCATCTGCATTCCCTGCGCTGCCTTGGCGACAGCCCGCAGCCCGTGAACGGGCAGGCTCGCCACCACGTACCAGGTGCCTGAAAACCGCGTGAGGTCGACTT
>JBBSCV010000171.1:0-8648 GCA_038249925.1 Burkholderiales bacterium | reverse complement strand
TGCTCGCGGTGTTGCCCGGCGTGGCGCTGGACGAACTGTGGGCTGCCGTGGGCCTGGGCGAAAAGGCGCTGCTGGCCATCAGCGGCCTGGTGGCGCTGGTGAGCCTGGCTTCGCTGGTGGCCGTGGTGCTGGCGGGGCTGAACGAACGCCGGCGCGAACTGGCCGTGCTGCGCGCCGTGGGCGCCGGGCCGCGCCAGGTGCTGGTGCTGCTGGCCGCCGAGGGTGCGCTGGTAACTTTCTGCGGCGCCGTGCTCGGTGCACTGCTGGCCGCTGCTGCCGTCGTGCTGGCGGGGCCCTGGGTGCAGCAGCGTTTCGGCCTCAGCCTGCAGGCCGGCGCCCCGACCCCCGAACAGTGGGGGCTGTTCTTCGCCGTACTGGCCGCGGGTATGCTTGCCAGCCTGGTGCCCGGATGGCGTGCCTACCGCCTCTCGCTCGCCGACGGTTTGTCGCCCCGCACCTGAATGCCGCCGAAGCGCGGCGGCCACCACCCCCCCCACGCAGTCCCCAGGAAGCCATCATGGTTCGACTTCTTCCCGTTCTGGCCCTGCTCACCGCCGGCGCCGCCATTGCGCCGACCTTCGCACAGACCGTCGCGCAAACGCAGGGCGTGCCGCTGATGAGCCCTTCGATCACGGCCTCCGCACCGGCGCGCGCTGCGGTGCCGGCCCCGCAGGCCGCCGGCTTCAAGACCATCACCTGGGAAGCCCTGGTGCCCAAGGACTGGGACCCGTTCGCTGAGTTCAAGGGCATCGACCTGGCCAGCATGCAAGACGGCGACCCGCGCACCAACGACCTGCTCAAGCGCATGCGCGAGGTCTGGGACCGCGCGCCGGTGAACACCGCGCTGGTGGGCCAGCGCGTGCGCATTCCGGGCTTCGTGGTGCCGCTGGAAGACACCAAGGACGGCATCAAGGAATTCCTGCTCGTGCCTTATTTTGGCGCCTGCGTGCACAGCCCGCCACCGCCCTCGAACCAGATCATCCATGTGCTGCCCAAGAACGCCGTGAAGGGCTTTCGCTCGATGGACGCGGTGTGGATCACCGGCACGCTGAGCAACACGCAGACCGATTCCTACATGGGCGCTTCCAGCTGGCGGCTCGACGCGGTGGGCGTGACGCCCTATGAGCAGCCCAAGGGGCGCTGAGCGGCAATGATCCGCGAAGTCGGTGGTGTGGCCGTGCAGCCGCGGCACCGGCTCAGCTGCCACTGCGGCGGCGTCGTACTCGAACTGGAATTGCCCGACGGCATCGTCGACCCGCGCCGCTGCGATTGTTCGATGTGCCGCCGCCGTGGCGCCATTGTCGCCAGCGTGCCGCTGGCGGCCATTCGCGTGCTGAAGGGTCAGGCGCTGCTCAAACGCTACACCTTCAATACCCACACCGCGCAGCATTTCTTCTGCAGCGTGTGCGGCATCTACACCCACCACCAGCGACGCTCGAACCCGGCGCAATACGGCTACAACGTCGCTTGCCTGGAAGGTATCGACCCGTTTGCGCTGGTCGATGTGCCGCTGCGTGACGGCGTGCATCATCCAGCCGATCGTCCAGCCGATCGTCCAGTAGATCACCCAGCCGACCGCCGCGCCAGCCGCCCCGCCAGCCGCCCATTGCCTCCTGAAGCCGAGGCTGCATGACGCCACGCCGTCCGCAAGACCTGGCCCGCATCACCTTCGCCGTCATCGTCATCGGCGTGCTGCTGGGCGCCGTCCTGTGGATCTTGCGCCCCTTCATCGGCCCGGCCATCTGGGCCACGATGGTGGTGGTGGCCACCTGGTCGGTGATGCTGCGGCTGCAGGCCTGGTTGTTCAACCGCCGCAGCCTGGCGGTGACGGCCATGACCTTGCTGCTGCTGCTGCTCTTCGTGGTGCCGCTGTCGCTGGCCATCGTCACCATCGTCGGCAATGCCGACCGTCTGGGCGAATGGGCCCGTCTTGCCGCCGACTACCACCTGCCCGAAACGCCGCCGGTCTGGCTGGTGAACCTGCCCCTGGCGGGCGGCATCGTCGAGCGCGCCTGGGAGCAGGCCACGGCGCTGGGCCTGCGCGACCTGCTGCCGCGCCTGTCGCCCTATGCCGGCGGGCTGACACGCTGGTTCGTCGACCAGGTGGGCAACGTCGGCTTTCTGCTGCTGCAGTTTCTCTTGACGGTGGTGATCGCCGCCGTGCTCTACAGCACCGGCGAGGCGGCCGCACATCTGGTCCGGCGCTTCGCGCGGCGCCTGGGCGGCGATCGCGGTGCCGAGGTGGTGGCGCTGGCCGGTGGTGCGATCCGCGGCGTGGCGCTGGGCGTGGGTGTCACGGCGCTGGTGCAGGCCGTGCTTTCGGGCCTGGCGCTGGCACTGGCCGGCGTCCCCTTCGCCGGGCTGCTGACGGCGGTGATCTTCATGTTCTGCATTGCCCAGGTGGGGCCTATTCCGGTGCTGGTGCCGGCGGTGATCTGGGCCTTCTGGAACGACAGCATCGGCTGGGGTGCCTTTCTCATCGTCAGCACGGTGCTCATTGCCAACCTCGACAACGTGCTGCGCCCGGTGCTCATCCGCATGGGCGCCGACCTCTCGCTGCTGCTGATCTTCGGCGGCGTCATCGGCGGCCTCGTGGCCTTCGGTCTGGTGGGCATCTTCATCGGCCCGGTCGTGCTGGCCGTGGCCTGGAAGCTGCTGGAAGCCTGGATCGATGACGGCGACCGGCCGCCGCCTTCCTACACCGACTGAACCGACTGAACCGTCTGCAGCTCGAGAGCGCAGCGGTGCGCTACAGCCAACCCGCTGCGCGCATTTCGGCCTCGGCCTGCGCGGCGGTGTGGAACTGCAGCGCGTTCCAGCCCCGCGCCCGCGCGGCGTCGACGTTGGGGCCGTGGTCGTCCAGGAACACGAGTTCTTCCACTGCGTGCCCGAAGCGTTGCGCCGCCAGGTCATAGATGGCCGGTTCGGGCTTGTTGTGACCGACGCGGCTGCTGAACACGCCGTCATCGAACAGACCCAGAAAGCCGTGCGTCGCCTGCAGATAGGCGGCCATCGGCGCCGGCATGTTCGACAGGTAGTACAGCGGCCGCCCCGCCGCATGCAGGCGCTGCAGCAGGGCCACGCTGTCGGGCAGCGGCGTCAGTGCGCGCGGCGCACCGTCGACCACGCGCTGCACCTCGTCGGCCCGCAGGCCTGTGCGTGCGGCGATGCGCTGCACCAGCGCTTCAGGCGTCACGCTGCCACGGTCGTAGCTGCCCCAGTCACCGCCGTAGTTCTGGAAGAACTGCGCCGTCCAGTGCGCGGCGCTGGTGGCATCGAAGGCATGCTGCGGCAGCAGTTCGCGCAGCAGGGCTTCGGGCTCCCATCGAAAGACGACGCGGCCGAAATCGAAGACGAAATTCTTCTCGGGCGGACTCACGCTCGCGCGCTCATGAAGTCAGGCGCTGCAGCAGGCCGGCGGTGGAGGCATCCAGCCCTTCGGTGCTGCCGCTGGAAAGGCGCGGCAGCAACTGGTTGCACAGCGCCTTGCCGAGCTCCACGCCCCACTGGTCGAAGCTGTTGATGCCCCACAGCGCGCCGCTCGTGAAGACGCGGTGCTCGTACAGCGCGATCAACGCACCCACGCTGTGCGGCGTCAGCGCCTGCAGCACGAAGGTGGTGCTGGGCCGGTTGCCGGGAAAGCTGCGGTGCTGCGCCAGCACCTCGGGCGCAATGTCGGGTGATGCGGTGGGGGCGGTTTCGTCAAGCGCCTGTTCGGCCGTCTTGCCCACCATCAGCGCCTGGCTCTGCGCCAGGCAGTTGGCCAGCAGCATCTTGTGCTGGCCGGCCCAGGGGTGGCCGGGCGTCTTCACGGCGATGAACTCCACCGGAACCACGTCCGTGCCCTGGTGCAGCATCTGGAAGTAGGCGTGCTGGCCATTGGTGCCGGGCTCGCCCCAGACCACCGGGCTGGTGGCAAAGGGCAGGGCGGCGCCCGACAAGTCGACACGCTTGCCGTTGCTTTCCATCTCCAGCTGTTGCAGATAGGCTGGCAGCCGCGCCAGGCCCTGGTGGTAGGGCGCCACGCTGCGGCTCGTGAAGCCGTGAAAGTTGCGGTACCAGACGTCGAGCAGCCCCAGCACCACGGGCAGGTTCTTCGCGAGCGGGGCTTCTGCGAAGTGGCGGTCCATGGCGTAGGCGCCGGCCAGCAGTGCGCGGAAGTTCTCGCTGCCCACGGCAATGGCGATGGGCAGGCCGATGGCGCTCCACAGCGAGTAGCGCCCGCCCACCCAGTCCCAGAAACCGAAGGTGGTGGTGATGCCGAATTCAGCCGCCGCCTGCACGTTCGTGGTGGTGGCGACGAAGTGCTTGGCAATGGCGTGCCCGCCCTGGCTCATGAACCAGTCGCGCGCGGCGTGCGCGTTGGCCATCGTTTCCTGCGTCTTGAAGGTCTTGCTGGCGATGATGAAAAGCGTCTTGTTGGCGTCCAGACGCTGCAGCAGCGGCTGCAGGTCGTGGCCGTCGATGTTGCTCACGAAGTGCAGGCGCTGGCCGGCCGGGGCGTGCGCGTCCAGTGCCCGCACCACCATCTGCGGGCCGAGGTCGCTGCCGCCGATGCCGATGTTCACCACGTCGGTCAGCGTCCAGTCGCTGCGCACGCTGTCGGCATAGGCCAGCATGTCGTCCAGCACCGCGTGCACCTCGGCGGCGTGGGGGCCGACACCGGGCGGTGCGCGCAAGGCCGTGTGCAGCACAGCGCGGCCTTCGGTGGTGTTGACGGGTTCGCCGCGCAGCATCGCGTCGCGCTGCGCTTCCAGGTCGCATTCGCGCGCCAGGTCGAGCAGGAAGTGCAGCGTCGCGGTGTCCAGCAGGTTCTTGCTGAGGTCGGCGAAGACCTCCGGCGCCTCGAAGCCGAGCGATGCGAAACGCCCGGCGTCGCGAGCGAAGGCTTCGCGCATGTCGAAGCTGCGGCCGTGGGCTTCGAAGTGCCCTTTCAGCGCAGCCCAGGCTGCCGTCGTGTCGCAACGTTTCATGGCCGCGCGGCTTCGATCAACCGGTCCAGCTTGCCCGCGTCTGCGGCAAAGGCACGTATGCCCTCGGCAAGTTTTTCGGTGGCCATGGCGTCCTCGTTCAGCGCCCAGCGAAAACTTTTCTCGTCATGGTGCACGGCGGGCAGGTCGAGCTTGCGCGCCTCGGCGGCGTCCAGTGCAGGGGCCAGCGGCGCTTCGCTGGCCTGCAACTGCGCCAGCAGTTCGGGGCTGATGGTCAGCAGGTCGCAGCCGGCCAAGGCCGTGATCTGGCCGACGTTGCGAAAGCTCGCGCCCATCACCTGAGTGGCGATGCCGTGGCGCTTGTAGTGGTTGAAGATGGCCGCGACGCTCTGCACGCCGGGGTCTTGTGCGCCGGCATGGGCCGCCTCGTCCCAGCGGGTGCCGGCATGTTTCTTGTGCCAGTCGTAGATGCGGCCGACAAAGGGGCTGATCAGGCGCACACCGGCGTCGCCGCAGGCCACGGCCTGGCAGAACGCGAACAGCAATGTGAGGTTGCAGCGTATGCCCTGGCGCTCCAGCAACTCGGCCGCGCGTATGCCTTCCCAGGTGGCTGCGATCTTGATGAGCACGCGCTCGCGGGCAATGCCCGCCGCTTCGTACAGGCCGATGAGATGCAGCGCGCGTGCCACCGTGGCCTCGGTGTCGAAGCTCAGGCGCGCGTCGACCTCGGTGCTGACGCGGCCGGGCACGATCTTCAGGATCTCGCGGCCGAAGCACACCAGCACCTCGTCGACGATGTTTTCCAGCGGCGCACCGGCATGCGCGGCCACCGTGCTTTGCAGCAGCGGCGCGTATTCGGGCTGCTGCACGGCCTTGAGGATGAGGCTCGGGTTGGTGGTGGCGTCTTGCGGCGTGAAGGCCGCCAGCTGGTGGAAGTTGCCGGTGTCGGCCACCACGGTGGTGTGCTGCTTGAGCTGGGCCAGTTGGTTCATGGTGCTCTTTCGCGTTGCGGCGGTGTTCATGCATGAATTAGACCTGAGTGCCTGTGAACTGGCAGGCCAAGGCAGCCCAGTTCCGCAGATCACGGCGTTGACAGTGCGCTGGGTGCCTGCGAAGGTGTGCAGGCAGCACCATGGCCGCCCACGCCCTTCACTTTCCTCCCGCCGCGCCCCACCTGAGGCTGGTGCCGTCGCGGCCCGCCGCCGTGTGGCCGGCACCGCCGCCGCTGCCCGCGCCCGAACCCGCGCTGTCGCCTTCGATGAAACGCTGCCTGCTGCTGGCGCTGCTGCTGCACGTGTGGCTGGTGCTGATGCTGGGCAGCGCGCCTGGCGGCACCGCAGCGCCGGGCCAGGGCGTGGCGGGCACCTTGAACATCACGCTGCAAGGCCCGGAGACGCCGGGTGCGACCGAAGAGATGGCGCCCGCGCTGCCGGCGCCAACAGAAGGTGCGCCCGGCAGTGCCACGCTGCCGCGCTGGGGAGGCGTGGTGCGCGAGCAGGCCGTGGTGCCGCCCAAGACCCCCGGCGCGGCGCAGCTGGGCCGCTGGTCGGCCACACCGCAGCCCGCCGACCTGCCCGCTGTGCCGCCGCCTGCGCCCGGGCGTGTGGTGGAAGAGCGAGCCGAGCCGGTGCATGCGCAGCTTGTGCAAACCCAGCCTGTGCAAACCCAGCCTGAGCCTGAGCAGCCTGTGCTGCAAACCCTTGCGCCCACCTTGCTGCCGGCGCTGCCGGCCCTGGCCGCTGAAGCTGCGGCCCCGGCCCTGGCGGCCGTGGCAAAGCCGCTTGAGGCGCCTGCGTCCTTGCCGTCAGCCCTATCAAACGGGCCCGCTTTGCCCGCGACGCCCGCTTCGCCGGCACCCAGCCCGGCGGTCGAGCGCACTCTGGCCGCGCCCAGCGCGCGTGCCTTGTCGGACATCGGGGCGGCCATGCCCATCGCCCTGGCTGCCCCGCCGCTGACCAACCTTCCCACGGTCCAGGCGCTGCCAAGGCCGCAAGCCATCGCACCGCGCCTGCTGGCCCCGGCTCGGCCGGCCTTGCCGGAGTTGCCTGAGCTGGCTGCAGCCGAGGCTTTCGTCGCACCCACGCCGGCATCGGTGCCGCCGCTGGCCCGCACGCCCGAGCCCACCATCGCGCCTTTGCCTGCGGCCGCACCCGGCCTCGCCCCTTCTGGCCTGCCCGGCACCACGCCCGCGCTGCCGCCCGCCGGCTTCAACCCCGGTGCGCTCGACGCCGGCAGCCGCCTGGGGAGCGACGTGGCCACACCGCCTTCGGCCGCCGCCAGCGCACCGCCGCGCCTGAACCTGCAGCTTTCGCGGCCGCGCGGGGGTGAAATCTCGCGCGGGCGCAGCGCCGGTGCCTTTCCCGTGCTGCCGCGCCCGCCAGAGATCGACGAAAAGCTCGGCCGTGACATCGCCAGAGCAGCGAAACAAGACTGCAAAGATGCCTATCGCGGAGCCGGCCTGATGGCCGTGTTCCCATTGGCCGCGCAGGCGCTGAAGGCGGACAGCGGCTGCAAGTGGTGAGGTCGTGCCGCCAGCCTCTGCTGCCATGCACGCGCATGCTTGCGGTGGCAGGCTCGACGATGGGCGCGCCGCCAGGGAGCCGTTCGCGGTCGATGCGGCGTCGTCCTACAACAAGCGGCCGGGTGCGACTCGCATCATCGGCCCATGATCTTCGAGCGCATCAAGACACCCGGCATCGCGCATGTCGCCTACCTGATCGGTAGCGAAGGCGAGGCGGCCATCGTCGACCCGCGCCGTGACGTCGAGGAGTACCTCGCGCTTGCGCGCAAGCACAAGCTGACGATCAAGTACGCGATCGAGACTCATCGGCAGGAAGACTTCGTGATGGGCGCGGCCGAGCTGACGCGCCAGTGCGATGCCGAGGTGATCAACGGCCGCCACCCGTCTTTCGGGCACGGCGACATTCGGCTCGCCGACGGCGAACTTTTCCAGCTCGCCAAACGCATCGAGCTCGTCGCGCTGCACACCCCCGGGCACACGCCCGGCCACACGCCCGAGAGCATGTGCTGTGCGGTTTGCCTGGAAGACTCCGCTGCCGATGCGTGGGCGGTCTTCACCGGCGACACGCTGTTCATCGGCGGCGCCGGCCGCACCGACCTGACCGACCCCGCGCTGACCTCCGAGCATGCCGGGCAGCTGTACGACGCCGTGCTCTCCAGGCTGCTGCCGCTGGGCGACCAGGCGATCGTGCTGCCGGCACACGGCGCGGGTTCTGTTTGCGGCGGCAACATCGCCGAGCGTGACGACTCCACGCTCGGCCTGGAGCGGCGCTACAACCCGTTGTTCGTCAAGTCGCGCCAGGGCTTCATGCAGGCCAAGGTCGACCAGCGCATTCCGCGGCCGCCGTACTTCCGCCACATGGCGGCCGCTGGCAGCGGCCGGCGCGAAGGGGCTTGGGCGATGGCGGGCATGCTGGCGGCGGCGGCGACGTCCGTCGCCACCTATCCGAAGCTGAAAAAGGCGCCCGGAGCCGGCAGAGGCGGAAGGGTGGTCCTGTTCGACGGCAGTCGCCGGCGCGACGTGCGCCGCTCGACATCATCATCCGTCCGGGCATGCACGAGCAGCCCAGCGCCGAAGCGGCCCCTGAACCTGTGCGCAACGCAGGGTCGTGGCGACTTTCGAGCAAGTGGCAAAGTCCGCTGAAGCCGAATGCCCACGATTTACCGCCAACGCCCGCGCTCAACATTCAAAGGCCG
>JBBSCV010000170.1:0-8687 GCA_038249925.1 Burkholderiales bacterium | reverse complement strand
GCCGGACCCGCCCGCCTCGACGCGCGCCGTGAACCGATAACCACGGCCGGGAATGGTCGCGATCACCTCGCCGCCCAGCACCTTGCGCAAGGCGCTGATCTGCGTGGCCAGGTTGTTCTCTTCCACCACCAGGCCCGGCCAGACGCGGTCGAGCAACTGGTTCTTGGTGAGCAAGGTGCCGGGTTGCTCGATGAGCACCAGCAGCAGGTCGAAGGCACGCGAGCCGAGCGCTGCGGGTTCGCCGTCCACCAGCAGGCGGCGCTCCACGGGCTGCAGTTCGAAGCGGCCTGCGAAGTGCAGGCTGCCGGTGGGCATGAAATTGGATGCGGACGCCGGTGCGTCGCTGGCGGCTGGCGCTTGACTGCCCGGCGGCAAGGCCCGCCAGACATGCACCGGCATCAGTACGTTCTTGAGCGTGTGCTCGCCTGCATCTTCAAACCGCGCCACCGGCTTGGCGCCCAGCAGGTCGCGGATGCTTTGCGACACGAACACCTCGTCCGGCTCGGCCAGCGCCTGCAGCCAGGCGGCGATGTTCACACCGTCGCCGTACACGCTGCCGTCGGCCTTCTCGATCACATCGCCCAGGTGAATGCCGATGCGGAATGGCAGCCGCAGGGTGCCGGTCTGCGGGTTGGCCTGCGCCACCAGCCGCTGCTGCACCACCAGCGCGCAGCGCAGGGCCGAGGCCGCGCTGCCAAAGGCCAGCAACACCGAATCGCCCGCCATGTCGACCACGCGGCCCTGCTCTTCGGCGCAGGCATCGCGGAACACGGCGCGGGCGGCGTCCAGCAGCTCCACCGTCAGCCGGTCGTCGATGGCCATCAGGCGCGAATAGCCGGCCGCATCGGCCGCCAGGATGGCGATCAGGCGGGCGGCGGGGAGCGGGTGGGGCAGGGTAGGCGCGGGCTGGTCCATGGGGTGAGGCGGGGTAAGGCGCCAGGGCGGGTCATGGTGGGAATTGACGGCCGGCAAAGCGTATCAGGCGGTAAACAGCCCGTTTGCAGAACGCTCCAGAACGCTTGATGCGATTTCACGCCGGTTTCATGACTTCGGGCGCGCCGAAGCAGACAGTTCAGTCACCGCTTCAAACCACCCCCAGGAGACACGCCATGTTCACCAAGACCCACTGCCACGGTGCCTCGTTCAATGCCCTGCGCACCCCCTTCCGCCGCGCCGCCGAGGCCGAAGCCCGCCAGCAGGGCGCCACAGCTCCGGCCGAGAACGGCCGCCCTCAGCAGCAGCCGCGTTGCGTGGCCGCGGCATCAAGGTCGCCTGACCGCTGCGGTTGCCAGCGTGCTGGTCTCGATCGGGCTGCTGGGCAGCGTCGTCATCGGACTGACCTCGATGGCCAGTCCTGCCGACATGTCGGTGGCAACGACGTCGGCACCGGTTACCGAACTGATGGCCCGCCAGCAAGTGCGTTCACCGCTCGGGCCGACTGCCTGAACCTGCGGCCAACGCCCGGGGGCGCACCATGAATCCGATCGCATCGGTTGAAGTGGCCAAAAAGGCGCCGCAAGGCAGCCGCCGCGCAGCGCAAGCCAGGCACCACAGGCACCGGAGCCGTGCTGGCGGCGGGCTCGATGCGAAAGGCCCCGTCAGGCCTTGCCGTGCTTGGCGATCAAGGCCCTCGCGCTGTCCAGCAGCGCCTTGCCCTTGAAGCCGCGCTTGTCCATGTCGGCCACCCAGGCGTCGTCGATGGCGGCACTGAGCTTGACGAACTCCTGCGTCTCGGCCGTGGTGAAGGTGTGGATGGTGTTCTTGCGGTCGGTGGCGCTCTTGCGGCCGTTGGGGTCGTTGCCCTGTTGTGTCTTGCCGAGAAATGCACTGGTGGCCAGGCCGCTGTTGTTGTCGATCACACCCTTCAGGTCAGGCGCCAGGCTTTCGTACTTCGGCTTGTTCATCGCCATCACGAACGTGGTGGTGTACAGCGCCGGCGTGCCCGCAGGGAATTCGCTGTGGAACTTGGTGAGCTCGTGCACCTTCACCGAAGGCACCACCTCCCAGGGGATGACGCACGCATCGATGGTGCCCTTGCTCAGCGCGTCGGGAATGCCCGGCAGCGGCATGCCCACCGGAATGGCACCCAGCGAACGCAGCATGTTCGTCACCTGGCGCGTGGGGCCGCGAACCTTCATGCCCTTGAGGTCAGCCGCCGTGGTGATGGGCTTGGTGGCGCTGTGGAACAGGCCCGGCCCGTGCACGTGCAGTGCGATGACCTGGGTCTCCTTGAACTCGTCGGGGCACTGCGTCTGGAAGTACTCCCAATAGGCCTTGGACGTGGCCTCGGCGTTGTTCATCATGAACGGCAGCTCGAAGACCTCGATGCGCGGAAACCGCCCGGCGGTGTTGCCCGGCAGCGTCCACACGATGTCGACGACGCCGTCCCGCGCCTGGTCGTACAGCTGCACCGCCGTGCCACCCAGTTGCATCGCCGGATAGGCCTCGAACTTGATGCGGCCGCCCGATTCCTTCTCCACCTTCTCCATCCACGGCTTGTGCATGCTGAGCCAGACATTGCTCATGGGCTGCATGAAGGTGTGGAACTTCAGCGTCACGGTCTGTTGGGCCAGGCCGGCGAGGTGCGGCACGCCCAGGGCGGCAGCGGCGGCGCCTTGCACGAAAGAACGGCGTTTCATGGGTGGTGTCTCCAACGGGTGGGTAAGGCCCTGAAGGTAACGGCGGCCCTGTGGCACCGACTTCAAGATTTACCCTGATGCTCGTCGCGGGCGCCCCACGCACCGGGCCGGGGCGAGCCGGTGCGTGAGCCAGAATCCGCGGCAGCGCTTCTGCACACCCGACACTTCACCGCCCTTGTTCCGCTCGCTGCGCAGCCAGTACCTCTTGCTCGGTCTCATCACCCTCGCGGCGATGCTGGGGCTGCTGCTGTGGAACGCGCAGACGCTGATGGCACAGACGCTGGAAGAGCGCTTCGACGAAGAGCGCGCGTCGGTGGCCCCCTTGCTGGTGGCTGCGCTGGGCCCGCTGCTGGCCGCGCGCGACTACGCCACCATCAACGAACTGGTGCAACAACACGGCCACAGCGGCAGCCTGGCCTACCTGGAACTGCGCGACAGCAGCGGCCGCGAGGTGGTGCGCACCGGCCAGCCGCCCGAAGCCGAACGGGCCGTCAGCACAGCCCCGGTGGTGCTGGCCGGGCAGACCCTGGGCACGGTGCGTTTTGCCGTGCGCACCGGCTCGCTGGCCGAGGCACGCCAGCGCCTGCAAAGCAACAGTCTGGCCATCGGCGCCAGCGTGCTGGGTGTGGGCGCGCTGCTGCTGGCAGCGGGCGTGGCCTGGCTGGGGCGCGGGCTGGGGGCGTTCAGCCAGGCCAGCCGGCGTGTGGCGGCGGGCGACTACGGCACACGCCTGGCCGGCAGCCGCGTGCGCGAGTTCGACGAACTCGCCACCACCTTCAACCTCATGGCCGCGGCCATTCAGAACCAGCTGGGCGAGCTGCAGGCACAGCAGCAGGCGCTGCGCGCGGCCAACGACACGCTGGAGCAACGTGTGCTCGCGCGCACCGCCGAGCTGCAGCGCGCCAAGGAAGAAGCCGAGGGCGCCAATCTGGCGAAGAGCGAATTCCTTTCGCGCATGAGCCATGAGCTGCGCACGCCGCTCAACGCCATCCTCGGCTTCGCGCAGCTGCTGGCGCTGGAGCGCACGCGGCTGAACGACACCGACCACCAGCGCCTGGCGCAGATCGAGGCCGCCGGCTGGCACCTGCTGGCGCTGATCAACGACGTGCTCGATCTTTCGCGCATCGAGGCCGGCACGATGAGCACCTCGTCCGAACCCGTCGAACTCGGGGCCCTGGCGCGTGAAACGCTGCAGCTGGTGCAGACCCAGGCCGATGCGCGCCACATCGAACTGGCGGTTGCGCCGGCCGAGACGGGCGGCACCTGGGTGATGGCCGACCGCACGCGCCTGAAGCAGGTGCTGGCCAATCTGCTGAGCAACGCCGTCAAGTACAACCGCGACGGTGGCCGGGTGTGGATCACCCTGTCAGCACTTGAAGACGGCCACCGCGTGCTGGCCGTGCACGACACCGGCCGCGGCTTTCAGCCCAGCCAGCTGCAGCAGCTGTTCCAGCCCTTCACGCGCTTCGTCGCTGAAGGAGAGGTCACAGAAGGGACCGGCATCGGCCTCGTCATCACGCGGCGGCTGGTGGAGTTGATGCGCGGCCAACTGCAGGTGCAATCGGTGGCGGGCGAGGGTTCGGTGTTCAGCGTCTCGCTGCCGGCCGGCGCAGCGCCGCAGTCGATGCCGGCAGCGTTGCCAGGGGTCGCGCCCGGGCCCGCACCGGCGCCGGAGAACGCGCTGCGCCTGCTGTACGTGGAAGACAACCCCTCCAACATCGAGCTGATGCGACAGGTGTTGCACTTGCGTCCGGCATGGACCCTGGCCGTGGCGGAAGACGGCCTGCAGGGCCTGCAGCGGCTGCAGCAAGAACCTTTCGACGCCGCACTGGTGGACATCGACCTGCCCGGCATCGACGGCGTCGAGCTGTGCCTTCGGCTGCAGGCCGACGCCGCCACGCGCGCTTTGCCGCTGCTGGCGCTGAGCGCCAATGCGCTGCCGGGCGACATCCGCCGCGCGCTGGCTGCGGGCTTTCGCGCCTACATCACCAAGCCCATCGACGTACGCTCGCTGTTGGTCGAGCTCGACCGCCTGCTCTGCGCCCGCACCGCCCCAGCACGACCCGAAACGTCGCCCGAAACAGCACCCGGAACAGCACCATGACGCCCCGATCTCTCTTGCACCGCCGCCAGTTGCTGGCCTGCGCTGCACTCTTCGGCGCCAGCCCGCTGTGCGCCCAGCCGGCGCCGTCGGGCCAGCCGCTGTCGCCGCTGTCGTCCCTACCCATCGTGCTGGCGCCCTTTCTGTCGCCGGCTGCGCTGCTGGCCGTCTACCGGCCACTGCGTGAACACCTGGAACGTCAGCTGCAGCGGCCGGTGCAGATGCTCACTGCGAAAGACTTCCGCACCTTGGCCGAAGAAGCGAAACGTGGTGAACACAGCGTCGTGCAACTGCCCGCCCATCTGGCCCGGCTGGCGATGCTGGACTGGGGCTGCGAGCTGCTGGCCGCGCCGTTGATGACGGTAACGTTGGTGGTGGGTGTGAAGGCGGGCGGCCCGGTGCACAGACCGGCCGACCTGCGCGGGCGCCGCGTGGGCATGCTGGATGCGCTGTCGCTCACCGCCACCGTGGGCCGGCGCTGGCTGGAACTGCAGGGCATCGCGGCCGACGTGCAGGTGCTGCAGATGGCCTCGGTGAACAGCGCCCTGTTCGCGCTGGACCGCGACGAGATCGCCGCCTTCATCGCCGCCGACACCCAGCTGGCCGCGCTGCCACCCAGCACGCCGCGCGGCGAACGTGTGCTGGCCCGCATTGGCGACATTCCCGGGCCCATCCTGCTGGCCGGCCCGGCCTTGCCGGCACCCGAGCGCAAACTGCTGCGCGCAGCGCTCGCGTCCTTTGTGCCCGACCCGTCGCAAGTACCCACCGCCGCCAACTCAACACAGGGGCTGCTGAGCGAGGCGCGCCTGAAGGCGCTGGACCCGTATGCCGCCATCGCGCGCCAGGCCCTGGTCGCGCCGGGGCCGCGGGCTTGAAGCGCATGGGATTGACCCTGATGCTGCTGGCTCTGCTACTGGTTCTGGTCGGCGCCGGCTGGCTTTACACCCCCGACAAGCCGCGTGCCGAGCTGGAAGCCCGCTATGCCGGCCCGACCAGCGAGTTCGTCGAGCTGATGGGCCTGCGCATGCATGTGCGCGACACCCATGCCCAGGGCAACAACGAGCGCCCTGTGGTGCTGATGCTGCATGGCTTCGGCGGCAGCCTGCACAGCTTCGAGGCCTGGGCCGAAGGGCTGGCTTCCACGCACCGCGTCATCCGCATCGACCTGCCGGGCTCGGGCCTCACCGGTGCCGACCCCAGCGGCGACTACAGCGACGAACGCGGCATCGAGTTGCTGGCTGCGCTGTTGACGCAGCGCGGCGTGGCGCGTGCCACGGTGCTGGGCCATTCCATGGGCGGCCGCCTGGCCTGGCGCTTTGCCGCCGCGAAGCCCGAGCGCGTGGACAAACTGGTGCTGGTGGCGCCCGACGGTTTTGCCAGCCCCGGCTTCGAATACGGCAAGGCGCCCGAGGTGGGTGCGCTGGTGAAACTGATGACCGTTGCGCTGCCCAAGACCGTGCTGCGCATGAGCCTGGCACCGGCCTACGCCAAGCCCGACGCGGTGATGACCGACGAAATGGTCACGCGCTACCACGACCTCATGGTGGCCCCGGGTGTGCGCCCCGGCATCATCGCCCGCATGCAGCAGCTCAACCTGTTGCCGCCCGAGCCGCTGCTGCGCACCATCCAAGCACCCACGCTGCTGCTGTGGGGCGAGCAGGACCAGATGATTCCGGTGGCCAACGCGCAGGACTATCTGAAGGCGATGCCGAATGCCAGGCTGGTGACCTTGCCCGCCGTGGGCCATGTGCCGCACGAAGAAGCCGCTGCCGCCGGGCTGGTGGCGCTGCAGGCTTTCCTCGCGGAATGAGCTGGCGGAATGAGCTGGCGGAATGAAGCGTCCATCAGCCTGCGCAGCTAACCGATGTACTGCACCAGCCACAAGCTGATGGCCGGAAAGAACAGCAGCAGCAGCGTGCGCAGCGTGTCGCTGACGAGGAAGGGCACCACGCCCTTGTAGCTTTCCTTGATGGGCACGTCCTTGGCCATGCTGTTGACGACATAGACGTTCAACCCCACCGGCGGCGCCAGCATGCCGAAGCCCACCGTCATCAGCACCATGATGCCGAACCAGAGGGCGGTGCTTTCCTTGCTCAAGCCGAAGTCCAGGCCCATCACCACCGGGAAGAAGATGGGGATGGTGAGCAGGATCATGCTCAGCTCGTCCATCACCGCACCCAGCACCACGTAGAACAGCAGGATGGCGCCCACCACCGCCACCGGCGGCAGGCCCCAGCCCTGCACCAGGCCGGCCAGCTGGCCCGGCACCTGGGTCAGCGCCAGCGCGGCGTTCATCAGGTCGGCACCCAGGAAGATGAGAAAGATCATCGCCGAGGTCTCGGCCGTGGCGTAGAAACACTGCTTGAAGCCGGCCCAGGTGATTTCGCGCTTCAGCAGCGCCGCGATGAAGGTCGCCGCCGCGCCCACCGCCGCGCCTTCGGTGGGCGTGAATTTGCCGGTGTAGATGCCGCCGAAGACGATGAGAAAGACGATGGCGATGGGCGCGATGCCCGACAGCGCCTGCAGCGTCATGGCCGGCACCTCGTCGTGCTCGGGCGCGTGGCCGGGCACCAGCCGCACATAGATGGCAATGGCGGCCATGTAACCCAGCACCGCAATCAAGCCCGGCACCATGGCCGCAGCGAAGAGCTTGGCGATGTTCTGTTCGGTGAGGATGGCGTAGATGACGAGCGGCACCGAAGGCGGTATCAGGATACCCAGCGTGCCGCCGGCCGCCAGCGCGCCCGTGGCCAGGCGGCCGCTGTAGCCGTGCTTGCGCATCTCGGGCAGGGCCACTTGCGTGATGGTGGCGGCGGTGGCGACGCTGCTGCCGCAGATGGCGCCGAACGCGCCGCAGGCCAGCACCGAGGCCATCGCCAGGCCGCCCTTGAAACGCGCCATGACTGCCGCTGTGAACTGGAACAGCGCCCGCGAGAGGCCGCCCTGCGTGGCGAAGTTGCCCATCAGGATGAAGAGCGGAATCACGCTCAGGTCGTAGCTGGCGAAACGTGCGAAGGCCTGCGTGTTCAGAAAACTCGCCAGCGGCAGCCAGCCGGCCTGCAGCACATAGCCCGTGACGCCGGCCACGAACATGGCCACGGCAATGGGCGTGCGCGCCGCCATCAGCACCAGCATCACGGCAAAGATCAGCAGTGCCAGGGTGATGGGGCTCATGCCGCAGTCGCCACGGGAAAACCGCGCCAGACCTGCAGCAGCGCGATCAGCGCCGTCAACGCCAGCGGCGGCACCATGAAGGCGTAGACGATCCACTCGGGGAAGCCCAGCATCATCGAGCCCGACTGGCTGTTCCAGGCGTTGACGCCGCCGATGCCGGTGCGCCAGGTCATCAGCGCCATCACCAGCGCCAGCAGCAGCGCGCCGAAACGGTCGAGGCCAGCGCGTGTGGCGACGCTGGCGCCGGCGGTGAAGAAGTCGACCATGATGTTGCCTCGCCGCACCTGGCACCAGGGCATGAAGAGCGCAATGGCGGCACCGGCGGCAGAGCCCGAGAGCTCGAAGTCGCCGATGAGCGTCCAGCCGGTGGTGTTGCGGCCGATGAGGCTGGCGCAAGTCATCAGCGTGATGACGGTGAGCAGCACACCGGCCAACACGGCGCACACGCGCGCAAGGGTTTCGAGCAAGGGCAAGCGAGATCCTCTCGTCAGTATTGCGTCGCGGGCATGCGTGCGCGCAAACCGTCGAGCGCAGAGGCCAGCTTCAGCTGACAGGCCAGGCGGCTGCCGGGTTCGGCCGGCGCGGCGGTCATCTCCAGCATCGCGGCCTCGTCGCGACTGGCCGGCGGCAAAGCAGCCAACCATTCGGGTGCCACGATGACATGGCAGGTGGCGCAGTTCAGGTTGCCGCCGCAATCGGCTGCCATGCCGTCGAGGCCGGCATCCACCGCGGCCTGCATCAGGCTGCGCCCGACGCGGGCTTTCACGGTGTGC
>JBBSCV010000169.1:0-8718 GCA_038249925.1 Burkholderiales bacterium | reverse complement strand
TCGACGGCCTGGAAACCCGGCCAGTCGATGTCCTGCCCCAGCGAGTCCAGGCGCTCGGCACGCTCGCTGAAGGGCCCGCCAGCGCCTGGCATCTCGAAGGCCATGTAGGTGATGTGCAACCACTCGGCGTCGCGCGGCTGGTGGCGTCGCACGGCGCCTGACAAGGCCTCGAAGCGCCCGCGCCCGGCCCAGAGCTCGCCGTCCAGCGGCACGGGTGGCAGGCGGCGCAGGAACCAGGCTGGCGCAGCGATGAGGTTGCCGCCCCTCGTGAGCAGGCGCTGGCCGTCCCAGAAGGCCCGCACGCCGTCGTACTTCTCACTGACCAGATGACCCGCCGGGTCAATGTCTTGGGGCGCGTCGACCGCCAGCAGCAGCGCGGGAACGCGCGCTGCTGCACGCATGGGAAGCGTGGCAAAGGCGGCAACTGGCAGCAAAGAGAACGCCGCCAGCCAACGGCGACGGGAGCAGAGGTCGATGTTCATCGCGGGCCTGTGTTTAGTGAACAGGCCTGCAGTCTTCAGCGCAGGGGCTTGCGCCGCCATCGCCCGCCGGGGCGGACAAGGCGGGCCCCCGGCGGAGGCCACCCTTGCGGGTGTGGGCGATCAGCGCTGCCCGAGCAGTTCGCGTAGCTGCTGCACCGCGCCCGGGTCTTCGACGGTGCTCAGGTCGCCCGCATCGCGGCCCTCGCACAGGGCCTGGATCACCCGCCGCAGCATCTTGCCCGAGCGGGTCTTGGGCAAGGCGCTGACGAAGCGCACGCGCGCAGGCCGCGCCACGGCGCCCAGCTGTTGGTCAACGACCTTCATCAACTCACCTTCCAGCGCCAGGGCGTCGGCCGGCGTGGCGGCCAGGCCGCTGTGCTTCAGCACCACGAAGGCCATCGCCACCTGGCCCTTCAGCGTGTCGGCCACGCCGATCACGGCCACTTCGGCCACGGCGGCGTGACTGCTCAGGCTTTCCTCGATCTCGCGGGTGCCCAGCCGGTGACCGGCGACGTTGATGACGTCGTCGGTGCGGCCGAGGATGAAGTAGTAGCCGTCCTTATCGCGGATGCCCCAGTCGAAGGTGCTGTAGACCATCTGCCCGGGAATGCTCTTCCAGTAGGTGTTCACGAAGCGCTCGTCGTCGCGCCACACCGTCTGCATGAAACCTGGCGGCAGCGGGCCCTGGATCACGACGACGCCCTTCTGATAGGGCTCGGTCAGCTCGGCGCCGGTGTTTTCATCGACGATCTTCACGTCGTAACCCGGCATCGGTATGCCCGGGCTGCCGAAGCGGCTCTCCTTGCTTTCCACGCCATTGGCGATGGTGAGGATGGGCCAGCCGCTCTCGGTCTGCCAGTAGTTGTCGATGATGGGCACGCCCAGCGCTTCGCTGATCCAGCGGCCTGTCGGCTCGTCCAGCGGCTCGCCGGCCAAAAAGAGCGCACGCAGGCTGCTCAGGTCATGCTTCTTCAGCGCCGCCGGGTCCTGCTTCTTCAGCACGCGCACGGCCGTGGGCGCGCTGAACATCGCCGTCACCTTGTACTTCTCGACCAGGCTCCACCAGATGGCCGCGTCGGGCTGCCCGTCCATGCCGCGCAGCGGCAGGCCTTCATAGAGGATGGTGGCCATGCCGTGGATCAGCGGGCCGTAGACGATGTAGCTGTGGCCCACCACCCAGCCGATGTCGCTGGTGCTGAAGTAGGTCTCGCCCGGCTTGCCCAGGAATATTTGCTCCATGCTCGCGGCCAGCGCCACGGCATAACCGCCGGTGTCACGCTGCACGCCCTTGGGACGGCCCGTGGTGCCACTCGTGTAGATGGTGTAGCTGATGGCGGTGCTGTCCAGCCACACCATGGGCACCTGCGCGCCGAGGTGCTGCTCGCGCAGCAGTGCGTAGTCCAGGTCGCGGCCCTCGTGCGCTTCACTGCGCGACATCGGCGCGAGGCCACGGTCCACCATCAGCACCTTGGGCACCTTGTGCTTCGACAGGCCGAGCGCCTCGTCCAGCAGCGGTTTGTAGGCCACCACCTTGCCGCCGCGGCTGCCGGCGTCGGTGCTGATCACCATCGCCGGCTCGGCGTCTTCGATGCGCTGGGCCAGGCTGACGCTGGCGAAGCCGCCGAACACTACCGAGTGCACGGCGCCGATGCGCGTGCAGGCCAGCATGGCGAACACGGCCTCAGGGATCATCGGCATGTAGAGCAGCACACGGTCGCCCAGCTTGACGCCCTGCGCCTGCAGGATGGCGGCCATGGTCTGCACCTCGGCCTGCAGTTGCCGGTAGCTGTAGATGCGCTCCTGCCCGACCTCGGTGCTGACCCAGATCAACGCGTTCTGCTCGCCGCGAGTGGCCACGTGGCGGTCCACCGCGTTATGGCAAAGGTTGGTGGTGCCGCCCTCGAACCAGCGCGTGAAAGGCGGGTTGTCGTTGTTGCACACGCGGCTGAAAGGTGTGTGCCAGTCGATGCGGCGGGCCTGCTCGGCCCAGTAGGCGTCACGCTCATTCAGTGAACGCTGGTACAGCTCGGCATAGCCCATGTCGTGTCTCCTGGTGCTGGCGCGGGGTGAATCCCCGTCATCCGTTGCATTCTCAGCCGCGCGCTTGCGCTGCGCTGACGCCGCAGTGCGCCACTCGGGGTTCACCGCCGGGCACTTACAGACGCACGACGATGCGCCCGCGGACCTGGCCGGCCATCAAGCGCTGCGCGGCTTCAACCGCGCCTTCCAGCGGCACTTCTTCGACCATGCTTTCCAGCAGCGCCGGGTCGAGGTCACGCGCCAAACGCGCCCAGGCCCCTTCGCGCCTTGCGCGCGGTGCCATCACGCTGTCGATGCCGGCCAGCGTGATGCCGCGCAGGATGAAAGGCATCACCGTGCCCGGCAGGTCGTGGCCCTGGGCCAGGCCGCAGGCGGCGACCACGCCGCCGTAGCGCGTCTGGGCCAGTGCGTTGACCAGCGTGTGGCTGCCCACGGCGTCCACCACGGCGGCCCAGCGCTCTTTCTGCAGCGGCTTTCCGGGCGCAGCGAGCTCGGCGCGGTCCATCACGCCGGCAGCGCCCAGCTTCGTCAAGTAATCCGTCTCGGCGGCCTTGCCGGTGGCCGCGATCACGCGGTGGCCAAGGCGGGCCAGCAGTGCGATGGCCACGCTGCCGACGCCGCCCGTGGCGCCTGTCACCAGCACCTCGC
The DNA here is from genome assembly GCA_038249925.1 of Burkholderiales bacterium. Taxonomy (GTDB): domain Bacteria; phylum Pseudomonadota; class Gammaproteobacteria; order Burkholderiales; family Burkholderiaceae_C; genus Rubrivivax. The sequence continues at coordinate 5,548 of JBBSCV010000169.1, read as the reverse complement.
CCGCGCCGGGTTGCACGCCGTGTTGTTCCAGCGCCAACACGCAGAGCATCGCCGTGTAACCGGCGGTGCCTATCGCCATGGCCTGGCGCGGGGTGAAGGCCGCCGGCAGCTTCACCAGCCAATCACCCTTCAAGCGCGCCCGCTCGGCCAGGCAGCCCCAGTGCGTTTCACCCACGCCCCAGCCGTTGTGCACGAAGCTGTCGCCAGGCTTCCAGTCGGCATGGCTGCTTTCCAGCACCGTGCCTGCGCCGTCTATGCCCGGCACCATGGGCCAGACCCGCACCACGGCCGACTTGTTGGTCAGCGCCAGGCCGTCCTTGAAGTTGAGCGTGGAATAGGCCGGCTGCACCAGCACATCGCCCGCCGGCAGGCGGCTCTCTTCCAGCGTGGTGACACCGGCGCGGAAGCCAGCGTCGTCCTTTTCCAGCAGCAGGGCCTTGAACATTTCGTAGCAGCAGGGGTGGCAGGGGCTGCGATGCTGACACGCCTTGCCTGTTGACGCCTGCCAACCCGCTGCTATCCTGCCGCGCCGATGCCCAAACCACCCGCCCTGCCGACCCAGCTGCCGAACGCGCGCCCCAGCGCGCTGCTGATCGCATCGCTGGCGGCCCTGCTGACCTGCCTGCCGGCGCGCGCCGCACCCGAGTCACCGGCAGCAGCGCAGGCTGGCGGCGACGCCGTGCTGACGCTGCTGCAGGAAAAAGGCCTGGTGCCGGCAGCGGGCAAGCTTGAACAGCGCATCGAGAACAACGCCCTGGTGCGCCAGATGCGCGACGGCGCCACCGAGATGGTGGTCTCGGCGATGAACTTTCTGGGCGTGCGCTACGTGCGCGGCGGCACCACGGCCGAGCAGGGCTTCGACTGCAGCGGCTTCACGCGCTACGTCTTCGAGAACAGCCTGGGCCTGGTGCTGCCGCGGCGCGCCGATGAACAGGCCAGGAAACCCGGCCTGCTGCAGGTGAAGCGGGAAGAGCTCAAGCCGGGCGACCTGGTGTTCTTCAACACCATGCGCCGCGCCTTTTCGCATGTGGGCATCTACGTCGGCGAAGGCAAGTTCATCCACGCCCCGCGCGCTGGCGCCGAGGTGCGCATCGAAGACATGCGCGCCAGCTACTGGGCCAAACGCTTCAATGGCGCGCGCCGCGCCGAATTGCCGAGCACCGAAGCGACGTCGCCGCAGTAAGACGCAGGGCTGCGGTCATGGCAGCGTCGACAACAGGCGGCCGTGGCAGCGGCCACAATCGCGCGATGGGCGACAACGTGATTCCCTTGGCCGATCTGCGCTACGCCGCAGCCTTGCCCCGCATCCCTGACACCGGTTTTGCCCCCGGCGGCCAGCTCGCCGACCGCCTGGGTCGGCCGCTGCGCGACCTGCGCATCAGCGTCACCGACCGCTGCAACTTTCGCTGCAGCTACTGCATGCCGAAGGACGTCTTCGACAGCAAATACCAGTTTCTGCCGCAGACCAGCCTGCTCAGCTTCGAAGAGATCACACGCACCGCGCGAATTTTCGTGGCCCATGGCGTCACCAAGCTGCGCCTGACGGGCGGCGAGCCGCTGCTGCGCAAGCACATCGAAGTGCTGATTGCGCAGCTCTCAATGCTGCACACGCCCGCTGGCGAACCGTTGGACATCACGCTCACCACCAATGGCTCGTTGCTCGAACGCAAGGCACAGGCACTGCGCGAAGCCGGCTTGAAGCGCGTGACAGTGAGCCTGGATGCACTGGACGACGCCGTCTTCCGCCGCATGAACGACGTCGACTTCCCCGTGGCCGACGTGCTGCGCGGCATCGACGCCGCCTTGAAGGCGGGCCTCGCGCCGATCAAGATCAACATGGTGGTCAAGCGCGGCACCAATTGCCACGAGATCGTGCCGCTGGCGCGCCATGTGCGTGAACGCTATGGCCCGGCCGTGGTGCTGCGCTTCATCGAGTACATGGACGTCGGTGCCAGCAACGGCTGGCGCATGGACGAGGTGCTGCCCTCGGCCGAAGTGGTGCAGCGGCTGCACGAAGCCTTCCCGCTGGAGCCGATGGAAGCCAGCGCGCCCGGCGAAACCGCGCAACGCTGGCGCTACCGCGATGACGGCGGCGAAGTGGGCGTGATCAGCAGCGTCACCCAGGCCTTCTGCGGCGATTGCAACCGCGCACGCCTGTCCACCGAGGGCAAGCTCTTCTTGTGCCTCTTCGCCAGCCGCGGCCACGATCTGCGGGCTCTGCTGCGCGGCGCGCAGGCCGATGGCAGCCCCTACAGCGACGAGCAGATTGCCCGTGCGGTGGGCCTGATCTGGAGCGAGCGCGATGACCGCTACTCACAGCTGCGCAGCGGGCAAACCGAACTCACGAACAGCGGTGAACGCCGCGTCGAGATGCACTACATCGGCGGGTGAGCATGGCCTGCGATGTTGTGTCTGGGACAGTGTCTGGGACGATCTTTCAACCCGCCCTGCCCCTGCCTTTTCCCTTCCACCACCGCCCATCCGATCCCCATGCAACCCTCACTGATCCGCATGCTGTCCACGGCCGCCGACGACGCGCCCGCCATCACCGCGCCGGGCCGTCCGGGCCTGAGCTACGGCGGCCTGCGCGCGCTGGTGCAGCGCACGCTGGCCACGCTGAATGGGCTGGGCATCGGCCGCAACGACCGCGTCGCCATCGTGCTGGCCAACGGCCCGGAAATGGCCACCTGTTTCGTCAGCGCCGCCTGCGGTGTGACCACCGCGCCGCTGAACCCGGCCTACCGCGCAGACGAGTTCGAGTTCTATCTTTCCGACCTGAATGCCAAGGCGCTGATCGTCGAACACGACAGCACCTCGCCGGCCGTGGCCGTGGCGCAGAAACTGGGTGTGCGCCTGATCGATCTGCGCGCGGGTGCCGCTGCCGGCGACTTCACGCTGACGCCTCGCGATGGTGCTGCCGGCGCCGGCGTTGTTGCCGCCACCCACGGCGGCATGGCACAGCCTGACGACATTTCCATGGTGCTGCACACCAGCGGCACCACGTCGCGGCCCAAGATCGTGCCGCTGAGCCAGCGCAACCTCTGCGCCTCGGCCCGCAACATTGCGGCCACGCTGCAGTTCAGCGCTGCCGACCGCGGCCTGAACATCATGCCGCTCTTCCACATCCACGGCCTGATTGCCGGCGTGCTGGCGCCGCTGGCGGCAGGCGCGCAGGTGTACTGCACACCCGGCTTCAATGCGTTGAAATTCTTTGGCTGGATGGACGAGGCCCAGCCCACCTGGTACACCGCCGTGCCCACGATGCACCAGGCCATCTTGAGCCGCGCCGGCAAGAACGCGGAGGTCATCGCGCGGCACCCGCTGCGTTTCATCCGCAGCAGCAGCAGCAGCATGCCGCCCCAGGTCATCCGCGAACTGGAGGAGGTGTTCAAGGCGCCGCTGATCGAGAGCTACGGCATGACCGAGGCCTGCCACCAGATGGCCAGCAACCCGCTGCCGCCAGCGTTGCGCAAGCCGGGCAGCGTGGGCCTGGCCGCGGGGCCGGAAGTGGCCATCATGGCCGAGGACGGCAGCCTGCTGCCGCGCGGTGAAGTCGGCGAAATCGTCATCCGCGGCGACAACGTCACCGCCGGCTACGAGAGCAACGCGAAGGCCAATGCCGAGGCCTTCACGTCAGGCCCCAACAGCGGCTGGTTCCGCACCGGCGACCAGGGCGTGATGGACGCCGAGGGCTATGTCAGCCTGACGGGCCGGCTGAAGGAGATCATCAACCGCGGTGGTGAAAAGGTCAGCCCGCGCGAGGTGGACGAACTCCTGATGGACCACCCGGCCGTGGCACAGGTGGTGTGCTTCGGCATGCCGCACCCGAAGCTTGGCGAAGAAGTCGCCGCCGTTGTCGTACTGCGTGAAGGCCAGAGCGTGACCGAACGTGAGTTGCAGGACTTCGTCGGGCAGCGCGCTGCCGACTTCAAGGTGCCGAAGAAGATTCTCTTCATGGACGAGATTCCCAAAGGCGCTACCGGCAAGCTGCAGCGCATCGGCCTGGCCGCCAAGCTGGGCCTGGGTTGAAGCCGAAGGCGCGCGCAGAAGCGCGCGCGAACTCGTTTCTGCAGGCGGCGCCGCTCACGCGACAACACTTAGGGTAATCCTTAATTCCAGCAGTCGTCGGTTAAGGAATACCTGAACAACGACGCCAGAAGTTGTGAATATACGGACCCCGGGTCGCGCAGATACATTGGCCGCATTGCGCCCGCAGCCGCCGGAAAAGCCACGCGGCTTGCAAGCATTCATGCCCTTTCGCATGTGACTTCCCTCTGAATCTAGGAGACGACATGAACTGGACCCTGAAGAAGCCCCTGCCCCCATTGATGCGCAGCTTTGCGGCACTGCTTGCCGGGGCCGCCGTGATGGCCGTCGCACCCGCGGCCCACGCCTGGGAACCGACCAAGCCTGTCGAGTTCATCGTGCCGGCCGGCACCGGCGGCGGCGCCGACCAGATGGCGCGCTTCCTTCAAGGCGTGGTGGCCAAGAACAACCTGATGAAGCAGCCCATCGTGGTGGTGAACCGTTCGGGCGGCGCCGGCGCCGAAGGCTTTCTCGACGTCAAGGGCGACAAGGGCAACCCGCACAAGATCATCATCACGCTGAGCAACCTCTTCACCACGCCGCTGGCCACTGGCGTGCCCTTCAACTGGCGCGACCTGACACCGGTGTCGATGCTGGCGCTGGACCAGTTCGTCCTTTGGGTGAATGCAGCGTCGCCGTACAAGACCGCAGGCGAATTCCTCGCCGCGATGAAGGCCGCACCCGACCGCACGATGAAGGTCGCCGGCACCGGCTCGCGGCAGGAAGACCACATCATCACCGTGATGCTGGAGAAGACCTCTGGCAAGCGCGCCACCTACATCCCCTTCCGCGGTGGTGGTGACGTGGCGGTGCAACTGGTGGGCAAGCACGTCGACGCCACCGTCAACAACCCCATCGAGGCCGAAAGTCACTGGCGTGCCGGCACCCTGCGTGCGCTGTGCGTGATGGATGCGCAGCCGATGCCGTACAAGGACAAGGTCACGGCCACGCAGGCCTGGAGCGACCTGCCTACCTGCAAGTCGGCCGGCCTGCCGGTGGAATACCAGATGCTGCGCGGCATCTTCATGACACCCGGCGCCACGCCCGAGCAGGTGAAGTTCTATGTCGACCTGTTCGACAAGGTGCGCGCGCTGCCGGAATGGAAAGAGTTCATGGCCAAGGGCGCCTTCAACCAGACCTCGATGTCCGGTCAGGCCTACTTCGACTGGGTGGCTCGCAACGAGCAGCAGCACCGCGTGCTGATGCGCGAAGCCGGCTTCCTTGCCAAGTAAGCGGCGCTGCCGAGGATGAGCGCCAAGGACGCCGAGCCGGGCCCGCCGGGCGAATCCGACGCCGGCCGCGACGGAGCCCGCGACAGCGACGAAGGCAGCGACGACTCACCCATGACGGGCAGCCGCTGGCCCGAACTGCTGCTGGCGCTCGGCATGCTGGCGGTGGCTGTCATCGTCATCGTCGACGCGCGCCGCGTCGGCACCGGCTGGGACGAGTTCGACGGCCCGCG
>JBBSCV010000168.1:0-8742 GCA_038249925.1 Burkholderiales bacterium | reverse complement strand
GGGTCGGGTCTGCGCCCGCGGCGAGAATGCCGGCATGCTGCAGTTCGACCTTCTGAAGACCGCCGGCCACGCGCGCCGCGGCCGCCTGACCCTGAACCACGGCGTCGTCGAAACGCCGGTCTTCATGCCCGTGGGCACCTATGGCACGGTCAAGGGCGTGCTGCCGCGCAGCCTGCACGAGATGGGCGCGCAGATCATCCTGGCCAACACCTTCCACCTGTGGATGCGGCCGGGGCTGGACGTGGTGGCCAAGTTCGGCGGCCTGCACCGTTTCGAGGGCTGGAACAAGCCCATGCTGACCGACAGCGGCGGCTTCCAGGTCTGGAGCCTGGGCGGCGCCGACGGCAAGGGCCGCAAGATCAGCGAAGAGGGCGTGAAGTTCGCTTCGCCTGTCAATGGCGACAAGCTCTTTCTGACGCCCGAGATCAGCATGCAGATCCAGACCGTGCTGAACAGCGACATCGCCATGCAATTCGACGAGTGCACGCCGTACGAGACCGGCGGCGTGGCCACCACCGAGGCGCTGGCGCGCGCTTCGATGGCGCTCAGCCTGCGCTGGGCGCAGCGAAGCCAGGCCGAGTTTGCGCGCCTCGCCAACCCCAATGCGCTGTTCGGCATCGTGCAGGGCGGCATGTTCGAACACCTGCGCCAGGAATCGCTGGAAGGGCTGGTGGCGATGGACTTCCCCGGCTACGCGGTGGGCGGCGTCAGCGTCGGCGAGCCCAAGGACGAGATGCTGCGCATCATGGCCCACACGCCGCACCGCCTGCCCGCCCACAAACCGCGTTATTTGATGGGCGTGGGCACGCCGGAAGACCTGGTGGAAGGCGTGGCGCAAGGCGTGGACATGTTCGACTGCGTGATGCCCACCCGCAACGCGCGCAACGGCCACCTGTTCACGCGTTTCGGTGACCTGAAGATTCGCAACGCCCGCCACAAGGACGACGAACGCCCGCTGGACGTGACGTGCAGCTGCCACGCCTGCGCGGGCACCACCGCTGCGTATGGCCACGTGCCGTGGGCAGGACAGGGCGGCTACAGCCGCGCCTACCTGCACCACCTGGAGCGCTGCGGCGAGATGCTGGCGCCGATGCTGGCCAGCATCCACAACCTGCACTACTACGTGAACCTGATGGCCGAGCTGCGGCAGGCGCTGGACGAAGACCGCTTCGAGGCCTGGCGCGCGCAGTTCCATGCCGATCGGGGCAGGGGGGTGTGAGGTTCGCCGGCTTGTCGCCCAGCGGACCTCGTTCGAGCCGCTTGACCCCAATTGAAGCCTCGGCTCCGGTCGGCCTGCCTGGCCTGCACGCCGGCTAGTTCGCCACCCAGGCGCCTTCGTAGGCCCACTTCAGTACGCCGCACTGATGCGGACCCGGGCTGTAGTGGCCCGTGGTCTTGCGGCTGCTGTTGACCACCACCGAAGCTTCGATCAGGTTCGGGAAGGAATACATGCAGCTGTCCAGGCCGTCGGACCCATGGTCCCAGTCGCCGCCATGGCCGTGGTACACGCCGAAAGTTCCTTGGGCGAATCCGAACTGGGCCGGGTCCATCAGCCCCAGGTGATGGTTGCGCATGGCGTTGCGCATGGCGTTGGGCAGCAGGTCGTTGGTGTAGCGCCAGAAGCTCAGCACCCGGGCCAGATTCATCGCGCTGATGTTCACACCGTAGCCACCACATTGCAGCGTGCGGTCGGGTTCCAGGTAGCCCGAGGTGCCATCGTCCGGAAACCGGTACTGCAGCGCCGGCGCCACAGCCTCGGTGCTGCAGAAGAACGGCACGCCGATGCCGCCGTAGAGAGCCTGGGCTTGCCAGAGGAAAACTGCCGCGGTCAGCACGCCACTGTCGAACTGGGGAAACGCCGCCGCGTTGATGCCAGCCAGCCGTGACACCAGCACCCGCAGCAGGCCGAAGTTGGCGTTGTCGTAGTCGAAGCCGTTCGCGCCGACGGGCAGCGCGACCACGGCCTGCAGCGACGCATAACTGCTGCCGGGCGCGTCGTTCTGCCCAAAGCCGCTGCGGTGCGTCATCAGGTCACGAAAGCGCAAGGCGTTGACGCCTGCACCACGAACCCAGTTGCTGGGCAGCCAGGGGCCAATGGTGGCGTCTGCCGTCAAACCGAGGTCGGCCAGCAGGTGTAACGTGACGATCGCCGAAAGCGTCTTGCTGACGCTCGCCACGTGCAGGCGTTTGTTCTCGGTCTGCAGGGTCGCCGGCGGGTTGGCCGCAGTGCGCGCCAGGCCCATCGCGCCACTGCGCTCCAGCGTGCCGGCCCTGGCGATGGCGTAGCTCCAGCCGACGCTCTGCGCGTCGAAGACGCTGCGCAGTCGCTGCTCGAAGCGGTCGATGCTGAAGGACAGCAGGGGCGTGCCACCGATGATGGCGCGCTCGAACGCGTCCATCGCCGGGCCGTACTGTCCGGCGGCCAGCAGGGCCACGCCCTGCTCGTGGTTCAAGCGCACCTGCTGAAAACGTACGGTCCGCACACTGCTGTCGCTGAGAGCCGTCAGCATCCGGCCGCTGATGTTCTGGGCGGCCTCGCGCGACTGCTGCACGGCCACGAGCAGCATCGCGCTGGGGGAAGACGAACCGGGCGTCAGCGCCGCCAATGCGTCGGAGAGCCCGGCATGCCCGCGCCGCAACCCGCCCATCGACTGCACCAGGTAGGCCAGGCTGCCGTCGCTCGCGCCGTCGCTCAGGCTGGTCAGCGCAGCTTGTACCTCCGGCCGTGCCCGCAGCAGCGCCGCAGCCACGGGCCCGCTCGCCAGCGGCAGAGCATCGTCGATGGCGTCGAGCACCTGCGGCAACAGCAAGGCCGGGGCTGAAGCTTCGGGGGGCGGTGATTCGGGTCGGTCGGCGGGGCCTTCGGGGGGCGCACGGGGGTCGATCTGCTGCACGCGCAGCAGCACCTCGCCCACCGGTCCGGGGCGCTGGCCGAAACGTGAGCGCAGCAGGGCCAGGTCGAGCGCGTTGACGCTGCCGTCGCCGTTCAGATCGGCGCTGCCACCGGTCTGGCCGAACTGTTGGCGCAGCGCGGCCAGGTCGACGGCATTGACCAGCCCGTCGCCGTTGACGTCGCCGTCGCAGCGGTCGCCGCTGCCATTGCCATTGCTGTCGCGCTGGTCGGGGTTGGCCACCTGCACGCAGTTGTCCAGCAGGTCGGGCACGCCGTCGCGGTCGGTGTCTGTCAAGGTGGGGGCGGTCTGGGCGGCGGCGGCGGCACAGAAGCACAGGCCGAGAGCTGCGGCAAGGGGGTGCAGGCGTTTCATGGGGTTCTCCGTTGAACGTCGATTCAGTTGTGGCCGTCAAGCCGCAACAAGGCGGCGGCGAATCAATGGCAGCAGGGCCAAACCCAGTGCCAGGCTGGCCCAGCTCGCAGGTTCGGGCACGACGCTGACCGTGATGCCCCCGCTGCCGAAGTCGACGGCGATGAGTTCGACCTGATCGCTGACGAACGGGAAGCTCACATTGGCCTGCAGGTTCAGCGCGGCAAAGCCCGGTGCCAGGGTGGTGAAGCGCAGCGTGGCGATGGGGAAGTTGCCCGTCGGCAAGGGGTCCAGGAAGGCGTTGAACCACACTGCGGTCAGGGTGCCGGCCTGGTTGTCGATGGTGCCGGGGTTGGTCAGGAACTCCCACTCGGTGTTGTCGATTTCGACGCTGGTCAGGCTGACGAATCCAGGGTTGAAGCTCAGGTCGAAGCCGCCACCGACAACGTTGTCGGTGAAGTTGATGCCGCGGACCTCGACGACGACGACATCGCCGACCAGGGCCGGGCTGCCGGCCGGGCTGAAGACCAGCGAGCCACTGGCCTGCGCGGCCATTCCGATGGCAGCCAGCGACAGTGCCGCGGCGAAGGGTTTCAATGCTTTCATTTCGTTTCTCCCGGGTTGAGGTGAATGGCTTGGAATCCCTGCGTCGGTGCCGGCACGGCTGCGATGGGCGACCGCGCGCAAGATCATTGAAAAGGGTCGGAATTTCATGACTTGGGCATGGCGAGTCGGGGTGTTGCCAGTGTTCACGGCGGGGCCGGCGCTGGCCTTCAGCGCGGGTGAAAACTTGTGAAATCGACAGCCGACGCGGGCAGTTAGGATGGTGTCGACCATGAACTCCCTGCTTCAGCGTTCTGGGCCGCCGATGCGCTTCGGCCATTTCGAACTGCGGCCGCGCGAGTACCGGCTGCTGGCCGACGGCCAGCCGCTGACGCTGGGCGGGCGGGCGATGGATCTGCTGCTCGTGCTGGTGGCCCGCAGCGGTGAGCTGGTCACTCGCCACGAGCTCATCGAACATGTGTGGCCGGGTCGCGTGGTCGAGGACAACAACCTCAGCGTGCAGATCAAGGCGCTTCGCAAGGCGCTGGGCGATCAGTGGCTGGTCACCGTGCCGGGGCGCGGCTACCGGTTGGACCTGCCTGGACCCGCCGTGGCAACCCACACGCCGCTGCCGGCGGCGACTGCAGAGCGCTCGCGACTTCGGATCCTGCAGCTGCCGTTGATCGGTCGCGAAGCCGACCTCGCAGCGCTGCACGCGCTCGTCGAACAGCACCGCCTCGTCACCGTGACCGGCGCTGGCGGCATCGGCAAAACACGCCTGGCACAGGCACTGCTGCACGCGCGTGCCGGCCTGCATGCCGACGGCGTGTGCTGGGTCGAACTGGGGCAGGTGGGTTCGGCCGACGCCCTGCCCGCTGCGGTGGCGGCCGCGCTCGGCGTGCCGACGGCGCCCACCGACCCGCCAGGTCATCTGGCCCGCACGCTGGGCGGGCTGCAGCTGCTGCTGATGCTGGACAACGCCGAGCACCTGCTGGAAGCGGTGGCCACCTTGGCGCAGACGCTGCTGGACGCCTGCGACGGCCTGCACATGGTCGTCACGAGTCAGGCGCCGCTGAAGCTGGCCGCCGAGCAGGTGATGCGCCTCGGCCCGCTGGCCGTGCCGCAGGGTGCGATGTCGGCGTCCGAGGCGCAGGCCTTCGGCGCAGTGGCGCTGTTCTGCGACCGCGCGGCAGCAGCCGACCACCGCTTCGTGTTGAGGGATGCCGACGTGCCCGCCGTCGTCGGCTTGTGCCTCAGCCTGGATGGCTTGGCACTGGCCATCGGGCTGGCCGCCGCACGCGCCGCGACGCTGGGCATCGAGCCGGTCCGCGATGCGCTGTCGGACCGGCTGCAGTTGCTGGGCGGCAATCGCGACCGGCAGGCCCCGCCCCGTCAGCGCAGTCTGCGCGCAGCGCTGGAATGGAGCGTGGGACTGCTGCCACCGGACGAATGCCAGCTGTTCCGCCGCCTGGGCGTGGTGACAGGCAGTGCATCGCTGGCGCTGGTGCAGCGGCTGGGCGCTGCCGAGCCGGGCTGCTGGGAGGTGGTGGACGCCCTGGACGAGCTGATCCAGCGATCGCTGGTCGAGCTGGTGCAGGACGACGCGTACGCCGCGCCGCGCTACCGCCTGCTGGAGTTGCCGCGCGCGATGGCGCTGGAGATGCTGGCGGCCAGTGGCGAGGAAGACGCCGTCCGCCTTCGGCATGCGCAGGGCGTGCTGGCCGAATTCGAGGATGCGCGCACGGCGCTGCACTTCGGACGGCTGAGCCGAGAGGCGGTCAACCGGCTCGGCGAGCTGGACATGGGGAACGCGCGCGAAGCGCTGATTCATGCGCGCCGCTGCGGTGACCGCATGCTCGAGCTGGCGCTGGCCGGCGCCTCGATTCTGGCGGCATCGAACGACGAAAGGCTGGTGCTCGCCGATCGCTGCAGTGCGCTGATGGTCGAGGCCATGGTGACGCTTGACCCACCGCTTGACCCACCGCTTGACCCACCGCTTGATCCAACGCTTGACCCAACGTTTGATGCGCTGCTGCAGTTGCGTACGCAACGGGCGATCAGCGTTGCACTGGCCAACCTGCAGCCGGCGCGCAGCCTGATGGCGGCGCGTCGGGCGGTCGAACTGGCGCGGTGCATCGACGCCCTGCAGCCTGAGCGGTTCGAGCTGTATGACGCGCTGAGCGCGCTGGCGAACCTTCTCACCAACGAAAGTGGCGGCGAGGAAAGCGCCCGCCTGCTGGACGAAGCGCTGGCGCTGGAAGACCCGTCGTGGCCCGCTGCGCGACGACAGACAGCGCTTCGCGCGCGCGCCAGCCTGGCCACGGCCCGGGGCGATGCCATTCAGGCATTGCCGCTGTACCGCTGCCTGCTGGAAGACGAACTCGCCGCAGGCGAGATGGGCCATGTGTCACTGTTGAACCTGGCCAATGCAGAGCTGGCCGCCGGCGATGCCGCCGCCGCGGTGGCCAGCGGCCAGCGCCTGGTCGCTCAACTTGTTGGCTGGCGCAACGAGAACCTGCTGGCCCACGTCAGCGCCAACTTGCTGGCAGCCCACCTGGACCTGGGCCAGGTGGCGCCCGCCCGCGCCATTGCCGAGCAGCTGTGGGGCGGCGCGCGGCCGGCCCGGCTGCACGCCTGGTTCATAGACCCGCTGGCGCTGCTTGCAGCCATGGAGGGACGCTTCGTGGCTGCGGCACGGCTGGCCGGCACAGCCGATGCGCGCTACCAGGCTGCGGCCGACCGACGCCAGGTCAATGAGCAGCACGCTCACGAGCGCACTCTGGCGTTGCTGGCCCAGGCGGGCTGCGCGCCGCCTTCAGCGCAGGAAGACTCGCTGGCCGAGTCGGCGCTGATCGCTCTGGCGCTGGCGCGAGTTTGACGGCCACCACGCAACGGCCACCTTCAGCCGCATCGCGCGCGAAATTTCGATGGGCCTGAAGACCCGCCGCGGCTGTGCCCGGTGCCCGGCCACGCCGCCTTCACCAGAACTGCCAGTTCCCCGTCGCCACCACCCACACGCCCAGCACCCCGTTGGTGACGGCGTGTGCGATGACCGCCACCCACAGCTTGCCGGTGCGGATGTAGAGCCAGGCATAGACCAGGCCGGCGACGATGGCGGCCAGCCACAGGGTGTGCGCCAGCACGAAGACGAAGGTGCTCAGCACCACGGCGCGCAGGCCCACCGCGGATGGCTGCACGGCTTCGAACACCGGCTGCTGTATCCAGCGCATCAGGAAGCTGCGCCAGAACAGTTCTTCCATCACCGGCACCAGCAACGCGGCGCCGGCAATGCGCACCACGATCAGCGGCCAGTCGAGCCCGCCCTCGGCGGTGCGCGGCACGAAGGGCTCGGCAGCACCCATGGACAGCGTCATCCACGGCGCGTCAAGGTTCACCCACATCGCGAACACGGCCACGCCCACGGCCACGGCCAGCACTGTCTCGCGGGCGGTCGGCCAGGCCTGGCGAGCCAGCTCGCCGTACTCGCGCCACCACACCGCCAGCAGCACGGCGGTGCCGCCGGCCTGCAGCGCGTAGAGCCAGCGTGCATCGAAACCCCAGCTGCCGTCGACCGGTACGAAGCCGCGAAGCGCCAGGATGGCCATGAAGAAGACGAAGGGCGCCACACGCACCCAGGCAGAACGGCGAATGCCCAGAACCATCATCACCTCGGTTGAATCAAGTTGAATCTCAGGATCTGGCCGACCGGTCCAGCGCCGACCGCGCGCCGTCGAACTGCCCCAGCGCCTGCACCAGGAACGGCAGCACCGGCTGCATCGCGGTGAACAGCGTGTGCGGCGGGTTGGCCACGAAGACGCTGCTGCCCAGCATGCCGAAGCCCCGCGCGTCGGCATGCGCCACGGTCAGCTGCGCGTGCAGCCAGCCCTTCTTGCCGGCGCTGTCGGCGGTGGCCTTCAGGCGCTGCGGCAGCTGCGCGGCTTCCAGCAACTGCAGTTGCGGCAACCAGACGATGACGACGGCATCGGCAAACAGCGCCAGCGCCTCGCGCAACGCGACGAGCGTGCGCGCGTAGTCGGTCTTGATCTCGTAGCTGGGGTCGATGAGCACCACGCCGCGCCGCGTGGGTGGCGGCAGCGTCGACTTCAACGCGGCATAGCCATCGGCCATCTTCACTTCCACGCCCGGCACATCACCCAGATAGCTGGCCAGGATCTTGTGGTCGGTGGGGTGCATCTCGAACAGGCGCAGCTGGTCTTGCGGGCGCATCAGCATCTGCGCGATGGCCGGTGAGCCTGGGTATTGGGCGATGTGTTTGACATTCGTCCCGCCGTTGAAAGCCTGGACCAGGCGCACCAGCTCGGCCAGCGGTTCGGGCAGCGGTTCTGCCGTGTCGTCGCGGCCCAGCAGCTTGGCGATGCCCAGTTCGAACTCGCCGCGCTTCTTGGCGTATTCACCTTCCAGTGAATAGCCGCCGGCACCGGCGTGGGTGTCGACATAGCGCCAGCCCTTGTCTTTCTGGTTCATGTGCTGCAGCACCAGGGCCAGTACGGTGTGTTTGAGCACGTCGGCATGGTTGCCGGCGTGGAAGGCGTGTCGGTAGGCGAGCATGCCGGGATGGTGCCATGCCGGCGCGGCGACTTCGGACCGTTTGCGGGTCAGCGCACGGACGAAAATGCTGCACTGCAGTACCCTGAAAGCATGAGCAAACTTTTCGACCCCATCCGCATCGGCGATATCCAGCTCGCCAACCGCATCGTCATGGCGCCGCTGACGCGCAACCGCGCCAGCCCCGGCCAGGTGCCCAACGAGCTGATGGTGAAGTACTACACCCAGCGCGCCGACCCGGCCACGGGTGCCGGCCTCATCGTCACCGAGGCCACGCAGATCAGCCACCAGGGCCAGGGTTATCTCGATACCCCGGGTCTCTTCAACAGCGAACAGGTTGCCGGCTGGCGCCGCGTCACCGACGCGGTTC
>JBBSCV010000167.1:0-8799 GCA_038249925.1 Burkholderiales bacterium | reverse complement strand
ATCGTCGGCGTCGGCGAGGCCACCATTCCGCTCATCAACATCTACAACCAGGCGCTCGAAATCGACGAGAACGCCTTCATGCGCGAGACCAGCGCCACCTTCAAGCTGGGCATCGAGTTCGTGAACTGGGGCCGGCTGGGCGACCGCTACATCCACGGCTTCGGGCCGCTGGGGCCCGACATTGGCCTGACCAAGTTTCACCACTACTGGTTGAAGATGAACGCGCTCGGCCGCGCCGCGCCGCTGGACGAATACTCCATCAACATCGTCGCGGCCAAACACAACAAGATGCTGCGCGCGCAGCGCGACATGGGCAATTCACCGCTGGCCGAAATTGCGCACGCCTACCATTTCGACGCCGGCCTCTACGCCGCCTTCCTGCGCCGCTACGCGGAAAAGCTGGGGGTGGTGCGGCTGGAAGGCAAGATCAGTGGTGCCACCACGCGGGCCGAAGACGGCTTCGTCGACGCGGTGGTGATGGAAGACGGCCGCCGCATCGAAGGCGACCTGTTCGTCGACTGCAGCGGCTTCCGCGGCCTGCTGATCGAGCAGACGCTGCACACCGGCTACGAAGACTGGAGCCACTGGCTGCCGGCCAACCGCGCCTGGGCCGTGCCCTGCGAGTCGGTCGACCCGGTGACGCCCTACACGCGCAGCACGGCGCGCACGGCGGGCTGGCAATGGCGCATTCCGCTGCAGCACCGCACCGGCAACGGACACGTCTTCTGCGCTGCCTACACCAGCGAGCAGGAAGCCGCCGATGTGCTGATGGCCAACCTGGACGGCGCCGCACTGGCCAGCCCGCGGTTGCTGAAGTTCGTCACCGGCAAGCGCAAACAACTTTGGAACAAGAACGTGGTGGCGGTGGGCCTGGCGAGCGGCTTCATGGAGCCGCTGGAAAGCACCAGCATCCACCTGATACAGAACACCATCGCGCGGCTGACCACGTTCTTCCCGTTCCAGCGCTTCGAGCCTGCCGACATCGCCGAATTCAACCGCCAGAGCGACTTCGAATTCGAACGCATCCGCGACTTCATCATCCTGCATTACAAGGCCACCGAGCGCGACGACACCGACTTCTGGGACTACTGCCGCACGATGCCCGTGCCCGCCACGCTGCAGCACAAGTTCGACTTGTTCCGCAGCAACGGCCACGTCTTCCGCGAGAACCAGGAGCTGTTCAGCGAGATCAGCTGGGTCGAGGTCTTCGTGGGCCAGCGCGTGCTGCCGCGCGGCTACCACCCGCTGGTGGACACGCTGCCCGAGGCGCGCGTGGCCGAATTCCTGAACAACGTGCACACCACCATCCGCCGCTGCGCCGAGGCCATGCCCGACCACGCCGACTACGTGGCGCAGCAATGCCCGAGCGCGTTGCCGCGGCACAAGGCTGCGGCGGCAGCGAGTGCCTCAGCGACGGCGGCCGCGTCCACAGCCTCGGCGTCAACCCAGGCTGCCTGACGCCGCAGTGTTCAACCCGAACGCGCGCATTCAGCGCGTCAGCGTGGCCGGCGTGCACGACGCCTGGGTGGTGAACGACGTGTTGCTCGACCCCGAGGCGCTGCGCTCGCGCGCCATCGCCGGCCGCGCGAATTTCGTGGCCGCGCCGCACAACGCCTACCCGGGGCTGGAATGGCGCATGGGCGGCGATATCGACGCGGCCCTGGCCGATTTCTTCATGCTGCACATCCGCAGCCGGCTCGGCGCGCGGCGCACGCTGTCGATGTACAGCCGCCTTTCGCTGGCCACGCTGCAGCCGGCGCAGTTGCGCCCCTTGCAGCGCCTGTGCCACCGCGACCGCTTCGGCATCGAGCCCGATCAAAGCGTGGCCGCCTGCACGCTGTATCTCTTCGACGACGCAGCGCTGGGCGGCACCAGCTTCTACCTGCCCAAACGGCCCATCGAAGCCATCAACGCCGACATCCGCCGCTGGGCGGCGACGGACGACGCCGCATTCACGGCCGAGATGGGCACGCCGCCCGGCTACCTGACCGCCAGCAACGCGCACTTCGAACTGGCGGCCGTGGTGCCGGCCGCCTGGAACCGCGCTGTTTTCTACGACGGCAGTCACTTCCATTCCAGCCACATCACGCAGCCCGAAAGGCTGAACGACGACCCCGCCACCGGCCGGCTGACACTGAACGGCTTTTTCGTCTGCCGCCGCACGGCGGCCTGATTTCCCTGGCTGAACCGAACCGATGAAAACAAGCCCGCACGTTGCCGACATGAACCGCCGCCGCGCACTGCGTGGGCTGACTCTGGCTCCGCTGTCCACCCTGCTGCTTCCCCTTCTCGTGCCCGGCCTGGCGCGGGCCAGTGGCGGCGCCACGCTCAGCGCCGCGCAGGCGCGAGCCGACCTCGCACTGCTGCGCCGAGCGTTCGACACGCTGCACCCCGGGCTGTACCGCCGCGCCACGCCAGCGGACATCGACGCCCCTTTCGCGGCCGCCGACCTGGCCGTGGCCGGGGGCACCACGCAGACAGGCATGTTCCTGCTGTGCTCGCACATTGCCGCTGCGGTGAACTGCGGCCACACCTGGGCCAGCCACTACAACGCCCGCCAAGACATCAAACAGCTGCTGCTGGCGGGCCGCGACAAACTTCCCTTCACGCTGCGCTGGTTACAGGGCCGCGCACTCGTGACCGGCAGCGCAGCGCCCGAGATAGCCGCTGGCAGCGAACTGCTGGCCATCGACGGCCGCCCGGTGGCCGAGATCGCCACTGCGTTGTTGCCGCTGCTGCGCGCCGACGGCCAGCACGCCGGGGCCATCGGCAAACGCCGGGCACAGCTGGACAGCGTGGCCAGCGGTGGCGCCATGGACTGGTTGTTCCCGCTGCGCTTCCCACCCACCAGCGGGCGCTGGAAACTCAAGGTGCGCGAACAGCCGCTGCAGCGCGCCAGCCTGGCGCGCGACATCGCGGTGCCCGCCGTCAGCGTGGCCGAACGCCAGCGCAGCGTGCCGGCGCCGGCGCAGTCGTGGAGTTTCGAGCGTGATGGCGACACCGCGCTGCTGCGCCTGCCCACCTTCGCTTTCTGGAACAGCGAGTTCAAGGCCGATGCCTTTCTGCTGCGCACCTTCGCGGCCTTCCGCAGTCTGCCCTTCCTGGTGATCGACCTACGCGACAACGAAGGCGGCGACGACGCCATCGCCCGCCAAGTGCTGGCCCAGCTGCTGCGAGCGCCCTACGAGGTGCCTGCCGTGCGCCTGGAAAGCGCCTACGAGCAGGTGCCCGAAGACCTGCTGCCGCATCTGGGCACCTGGAACCGCAGCTTCTACGACCGCCGCGGCCAGGCCACGCCGCTGCCCGGCGGGCGATGGGCCTTGCCCGCACCCGCACCCGTTCGCGTGGAGCCGCTGGCCACGCCCTACCCCGGCCGCACCGTCATGCTGGTGGGGCCGCAGAACAGCTCGGCCGGCTACCTGCTCGCGCGCGACGTGCAGCGCAGCGGCGCGGCGGTGCTGATGGGCGAAGCCACGGGCGGCAACCAGCGCGGACTGAACGGCGGCCAGCTGGCGTGGCTGACGCTGCCGGCATCGGGCGTGGCGGTGGACATTCCGCTGCGCGCTGCCTTCACGCTGGGTGAAGATGAAGGCGCGCCGCCCGACCGCGGCGTGCTGCCCGAACTGCCTGTGACACCGCGCTTCGAAGACGCTGCCGCCGGCATCGACACCACCCTCGATGCAGCGCGTGCGCTCATCGCAGGCTGGCGCCCAGGGCCGCGGCCGCGCGTGGCGCCCAGCAGCTGATGGCCGTTCCACGGCGGCCCTGCGCTACGATGCCCGCATGAGCCACATCCACTTCATCGGCGGCGAAAAAGGCGGGGTCGGCAAGTCGTTGCTGGCACGCGTGCTGGCGCAGCACTTCATCGACCGCGACCAGCCCTTCATCGGCTTCGACACCGACCGTTCACACGGCGCGCTGTTGCGCTACTACAGCGACTACGCCGCCGCGCTGCCGCTGGACGCGCACGACAGCCTCGACCCCGTGATCGAGGCCGCTACCGCAGAGCCCGGCCGCCGCGTGCTGGTGGACCTGGCCGCGCAGACCCAGGGCCCCCTGCTGCGCTGGCTGGACGAAGCCAGCGTGCCGGCGCTGGCCAAGGAGCTCGGCTTGAAGATGACCTATTGGCACGTGATGGACGCCGGCCGCGATTCAGCCGACCTGCTGGCGCGCTGGCTCGACGGCGCCACCGGTGGCGCTGCAGGCCTGCCGCTCGTGATGGTGCTGAACGAAGTGCGCGGCGACGGTTTCGAACAGCTCGAAGCCTCGGGCCTGGTGCCGCGCGCCCAGGCCCTGGGGGCCCGCAGCGTGCGCCTGCGCAAGCTGCCCGACACGCTGCTGCAGAAGGTGGACGCCAAGGGCCAGAGCTTCTGGGCCGCGACGCAGGCCGCCAGCAGCGGCCTCGGCCTGCTGGACCGCCAGCGCCTGCGCCTGTGGCTGCAGCGCACGCAGGCAGAGCTGGCCACGCTGGACATCTGAGCTCGCAGCACCAGCCTTGAACTAGGGCTGCCGCGGCGCTGTGCCGGGGCGCATCATGGCGGCTTCATCTCAGGAGCCCGCTCATGGACACTGCCAAGGTCGCCGCAAAGACCGCTGCAAAACCCAAGGCACTGTCGCTGCACCTCGGCCTGAACACCGTCAGCCCGGCGGCCTACGCGGGCTGGGACGGTTTGCTCGCAGCCTGCGAATTCGACGCTAACGACATGGCCGCCATCGCTCGCAGCCGCGGCATGAAACCCACCGTGCTGCTGGGCAAGAAGGCCACGCGCAAGGCCGTGCTGGCCGCAATGCGCAGCGCGGCCAAGGCGCTGAAGGCGGGCGATTTCTTTTTGCTGAGCTACAGCGGCCACGGCGGCCAGGTGCCCGACACCAACCGCGACGAGCCCGACCGCAAGGACGAGACCTGGTGCCTCTTCGACGGCCAGCTCATCGACGACGAGCTCTACCTCGAACTCAACCGCTTCGCCGCTGGCGTGCGCGTGCTGGTGCTGTCTGACAGCTGCCACAGCGGCAGCGTCACACGCGCAGGCAACCCGCCGCCGCCTCCGCCCGGCCAGCGCTACAAGCTCATGCCACCGGCCGTGTGCCAGCGTGTTTACGCCGCGCACCAGGCCTTCTATGACGGGCTGCAGACGGATGTGGCCGCCGCATCAGCCAAGGGCGTGATCGACCCCGACGCGGCTTTGTCACAGGTGGCCCTGAGCGTGCCCGCCGCGCAGGCCCAGCAGGTGGTGGGCAGTTTCAAGCCCTCGGTGCTGCTGATCAGCGGCTGCCAGGACAACCAGACCAGCATGGACGGCGAGCACAACGGCGCCTTCACCGAAAAGCTGCTGCGCGTGTGGGACCACGGCAAGTTCAGCGGCAACTACCTCAGCTTTCACACCCGCATCCGCGCCGCACTGCCGCCCAGCCAAAGCCCCAACCTCTTCGCGTTGGGGCCCTCAGCGGCTTTCCTGAAGCAGGCGCCGTTCACGGTCTGAAGGTTTCGAGTTCGTGAATCCAACAAGAGATGGTGTTGCTTATGCAGCAAGTCACAACCCCGCCTGGCGTGCCCCACGCCCGTGTAACGCCCTTGTCACGCCCGGTGCGCAGACTGTCCAGGTTCCTCATAGCCGCCCTCACCACATCCAGCACCGCACCCAGCACCGAAGGACCACCATGAACAGCACCCTGCCTCCCGAAGCCTGGCGCAGCGAAGCCTTCGCTGAGGACCTGGCCGACGACACCAGTGAAACCCCCGGCCCGGCAGAGCGCGGCGGTGTTGCGCTGCTGATGCTTTTGGGCGTGCCTCCCGTGGTGGTGGCCGCTGCCGGCGCCGTGGTGGTGACCTGGTCGGGAGCCTGAGCCCAGGTTCAGGCATCAGCGTGTGATCAACACACGCCCGAACAGCGGCGGCACTTCCAGCTGCAGGCGGCCGTCCACCAGGGCCGGCGCCACCTTCACTGCCGCAGCCGCGCCCGTCCCGGCCTTCACCTCCGCATTCTTCCCCGCCGCCGCCGCCGCCGCCGCCGTCCCGGCCCCGGCCCCGGCCCGCAGCACATCCCGCAATGCCGCTGCGAGCAAGCCTTCAGGCAGGGCCAGCAGCACCGTCCTGGCCGTGGCTGCGTTGTTCAGCGCCACCAGCGCCCAGGTGTCGCCCAGACGGCGCGCCAGCACCAGCACATTCGCATCGGCATGCAGCGGCGCGTCGAGGCTGCCACGGCGCAACACCGGGTGCTCGTGCCGCAACGCGATGAGTTGTTTGAAGCTGGCAAGCAGCGCCGTATCGGGCGCGCCGCCCAGGTCTGCCCAGGGATAGGTGGCGCGGTTGTAGGGGTCGTCGCCGCCCGTCACGCCGACCTCGTCGCCGTAGTAGACGGTGGGCGAGCCCGGGTAGGTCATCTGGAAGAGCACGGCCAGCTTCAGGCGTTGTTTGGCCAGCGCGATGGCCGCTGCGTCAGCGGTTTCGCCGGCCTTGACGGCTTGCCAGCCGAAGTGGTGCAGCGCGCGCGCCTGGTCGTGGCTGGACAGCAGGTTCATCAGCGCAAAAAGCGCCTGCGGTGGGTAGGCCTCGCGCAGGTGCTCCAGGTGGGCGTAGAGCGCCGCGCCGTCGCCGCCGGCCGCGTACTCGAGCACGGCGTTGCGGAAGACGTAGTTCATGGTGCTGTCGAACATGTCGCCCAGCAGGTACTTGCTGGCGTCGAACCAGGTCTCGGCCACCGTCAGCGCATCAGGCTTGTGCGCCTTGATCGCGGTGCGCCATTCGCGCCAGAAGTCGTCAGGCACCCAGGGTGCCACGTCCATGCGCCAGCCGGCGGCGCCACGGTCCAGCCACAACTTCATCACCGAGTCTGGGTCGCGGTAGAAGAAGTCGCGCAGGCCCGCGTTGTTCTTGTCCAACTCGGGCAGATCGGTCACGCCCACCCAGCCCTTGAACTGCTGGTCGGGCGCGGCTTGCGTGGTGTCGAAGCTGTACCAGCCGGCCCAAGGTGAGGCAGGGTTGACCTTGCTGTTCTGGAAGGCGCCCTGGTTGCCGAAATTGCCGTAGCGGTTGAAGTACAGCGAATCGGCGCCGGTGTGGTTCAGGCTGGTGTCGGGAATGACGCGGATGCCGCGCTGGGCGGCCTCTCGCGTCAGGCGCTCGAAGTCGGCATTGGTGCCGAAGGCGGGGTCGATCTCGCGGTAGTCGGCGGTGTCGTACTTGTGGTTGCTGCTGGCCTTGAACACCGGCGTCATGTAGATCGTGTTCGCGCCCAGGTCCTTGATGTAGTCCAGTTTCTGGATCAGGCCCTCCAGGTCGCCGCCGAAGAAGTCGTTGTTGAAGTGGTCGTCGCTGCCGTCGCCGCTGTGGGGGCGAAAGGGGCGGTCGTTCCAGTTCTTGTGCACCTCCACCTTGTGCTGGTGGTAGCGCGTGACGCCGGGCTTGGGGTCGTTGCGCTTGTTGCCATTGCGAAAACGGTCTGGGAAGACGTAGTAATAGACGATGTCGGGCGCCCATTCGGGCACAACGAAGTCGGGGCTGTAGACGGTCTGGCGGAAGCGGCGGATGCTGCTGGCCTGCGCCGGCTTGTCGGCCACTTCGGCCACGCCGCCAGCGCCTTTCTCGCGGGTCCAGAACACCGGCGCGGGGTTGTTCTGCAGCACGAACGTCTTGCCGTCGATCACGGCCTCGAACCAATGGCCGTGAACGGCCACGTCGGCGTAGCGGTGGCTGGCAGTCCAGCGTTCGCGTGCGCCCTGCCCGGTCTTGTGCATCGGCAGGCGCGCCAGTTCGGTGTACTGCAGCACGTCCTGGTTGCCTTCCAGACGACGTTTCTCGACCACCAACGTCAGGCGCTGCACACCGGGCAGCGCGGTCACCGCGTAGTCGATGGTGGTGCCGGCCTTCACCGCACCGAAAGGCTGCTTGTGCGCGAGCGCGCGCGAATCGAAGCGCAGGCTCAGCGCCACGCTGTCCGTGACGGCCGGTGTGCTGGGGTCGGCGAAGGTTTTCGGGCCCACGCTCAGCTGCGGACGGCCGGCCACGAACATCAGGCGCAGCGTGTGTTCGCCACCAGCTTGGCCGTCGAAGCTGCGCGCGAAGTTGCCAGGGCCTTCGCCAAAGCTGGTGGCGCTGGCCCAGGCAGCATCGGCAATCTTGAATTCGTGACGGCCGCGCAGCTTCACGTTCAGGTAGTAGGCGTCGCAGCTGTACTGAAAGGCCCAGTCGTCCAGCGCAGCCCAGTTGTTGGGCGTACCGCGCAGGTAGAGCACGGTGTCGCCAAAGGGGGCGGGGTTCGAGCAGGTCTCGATCTGCAGGCGCGGCGTGTTGGCGTTCATGGTGAAGGTGAAGCGGTGCACGCCAGCAAAACGGCGCTTGATCTCGGGGCCGCGCAGGGCCAGGCGGTCATCGGCGGCTGCGCCGAAATCGGCGTCGGCGCTCCAGCTTTCGTCGGCCAGCTTGAAACTGTGTTCGCCATTCAGGCGCGTCACCAGTTCCCAGCGGCTGCAGGCCCAGGTGAAACGCTGCGCCTCAGGCGCATTCCAGCTGTTGAAGGTGCCGCGCAGGTAGAGGCCGCGGCCCTGCAGCGGGTCGGGGCTGCAGACGGTCTGGGCCGCCGCAGGCAATGCCAGTGCCGCCAGCAGCGCTGCGGTCAGACCGCGCCTCAACCCTTCACCCCGCCTGAGGTCAGACCGCTCACGATCCAGCGTTGCGCCAGCAGGAACACCAGCGTGATGGGCAGGCCGCTCAGCACCGCCGCGGCGGCGAAGTTACCCCACAGGTACTTCTGTTCGTAGAGGTAGAACTTGCTGCCCACGGCCAGCGTGAGCTGGGTCTCT
>JBBSCV010000166.1:0-8806 GCA_038249925.1 Burkholderiales bacterium | reverse complement strand
AGAGAGCGCCCACAACGGCACGCTGATGCTCGACGAGATCGGCGACCTGCCGCATTCGCTGCAGGCCAAACTGCTGCGCTTTCTGCAGCAACGCACCATCGAACGCATAGGCGGGCGCAACGAGATTGCAGTCGACGTGCGGGTGGTCTGCGCCACGCATCAGGACCTGAAACATCTCATCGGCGAAGGCCGCTTTCGCGAAGACCTTTTCTATCGGCTGGCGGAAATCGTCATCAACATTCCACCGCTGCGTGCCAGAGCCGGCGACGCCGTGATGCTGGCGCAGGCCATGCTGCGACGCTTTTCGCAGGAACAACGGCGCAGCGGGCTGAGCTTTGCCGACGATGCCCTGCGCGCCATCGAGAAGAACGCCTGGCCCGGGAATGTGCGCGAACTGCTGAATGCCGTGAAGCGCGCCAGCATCATGGCCGAGACCGAGCGGCTCAGCTGCGCCGACCTGGGGCTGTCTGCGCCCGACGAGGAAGAAGGCGCCAGCGCTGGCGGCGTTTCCGACCTCGACCTGCGCACCGCCCGCGAGGCCGCCGAACGCCAGGCCATCATGACCGCGCTGGGACGCAGCAATGGCAACATCGTCAGGGCTTCAGAAATGCTGGGTGTCAGCCGCCCCACTTTGTACGATCTGATGCGCCGGCTGGCCATCAAGTAGCGCCGTCCGTCACAGCCGGCAACCCGAGGAGACCCATGACGACATCCGCCCTTCGCGACGCCCGGCGTCTGGCCCGCCCGCTTTTGGCTGGCTTGCTGGCTGGCTTGTTGGCATTGACGCTGGGCTTGGCGGGTTGCAGCAGCGACACGCCGCAGTCGTTGCTGGCCTCCGGAAAGCAATTTGCCGCCAAGGGCAACCACGCAGCGGCCATCCTGCAGTTCAAGGGTGCGTTGCAGCTGGAACCCAGGCTCACAGACGCCCGGGTGCAGCTCGGCACCAGCCTGCTGGCCACCAGCGACCCCGCCGGGGCTGCGCTTGAGTTGACGCGTGCGCTCGACGAAAAGGCACCCGCCCAGGATGTGGTGCCTGCGCTTTCTCGCGCGCTGGTGCTTTCTGGCGACTACAAGAAGCTGACCACGAACTTCGCTGACCTGGCCCTGGATGACAAGGCAGCGGCGGCAGAACTGAAGTCGAACCTGGCCACTGCCTGGGGCGCCTTGGGTGACCGCGAACGCACGCAGGCCGCCACTGCAGCCGCACTGGCCGCCGTTCCCGACTACGGCCCTGCGCTGGTTTTGCGGGCCCGGCTGCTGGCGGGTGAACGCAAGTTCCCCGAAGCCCTGGCCGTGCTGGAGCAGGTGGTCCGGCAACCTGTGAAGTTGCACGAAGCCTGGCACCTGAAGGGCGAAATTCAGGACGCGGTGCAGAACGACCCCAAGGCGGCCGCTGCTTCGTACCGCGAGGCGCTGAAGATCGAGCCGGCCTTCGTGCCTGCGCACGTGGCCTTGATCGGGCAAAGCGTGCGCACGGGTGACATCAAGGGCGCGAAGCTGCAGGCCGACTTGCTGCGCGCGATCTTGCCCACGCACCCGATGACGGTGCTCGTCGACGCGCAGCTCGCTTTCCTGAGCAAAGACCTTTCGCTTGCCCGCGAGCGTGCGCAGACCTTGTTGCGCGTCTTCCCCGACAACATGTCGGTGCTGATCGTCAACGCCGCGGTGGAAACCGAACTCGGCAATCTGCTGCAGGCAGAAGCCCACCTTGCCAAGGTCATACAGCTGAACCCGAGCTCAGAGGTCGCGCGGCGCAACCTGGGTGAGGTTTATGTGCGGCTGGGGCAGCCGGCCAAGGCCTTGGAAACGCTGCAGCCGCTGCTGACCGCCAACCCGCCGCGCATCGAGGCGCTTTCGCTGGCCGGCGATGCCGCGCTGCGCCTGGGCGACGCCGCCGGCGCAGAACGCTTCTTCCTGGCCGCTGCCAAGGTGGCGCCTGACAACAACCGGCTGCAGACGGCGCTGGCGCTTTCGCAGTTGAACCGGGGCGAGACCAACAAGGCGTTTGACAACCTGGAATTGCTGGCCAAGAAGTCCGACGACACCTACGCCAACGAAGCGATCTTCAGCGCGCGCATGAAACGGCGTGAATTCGATGCGGCGCTGCTGGCGCTGGACGCGATGCAGCAGAAGGCGCCAGAGAAGAGCGGCCTGCTCGAATTGCGCGGACGTGTGCACCTGGCCCGGCGCGACTACCCTGCCGCGCGCCAGGCCTTCGAGGCCGCGTTGCTGAAGGACAAGGCCAGCTTCGCGGCTGTTTCCGGGTTGACCAGCGTCGACGTCGCCGAGAAGAAGTACGAAGTGGCGATGCAGCGCCTTCAAGACAACCTGAAGGCCTACCCGCGCAACCACTACGCCCTGCTGTCTATCGCAGAACTGAAGATCTTCACCGGCGCGCCGCTCGGCGAGGTGCGCAAGACCTTGATGGATGCCATTCAGCTGGCCCCGCTGGACGCGCAGCCGCGCCTCTTGCTGATCGAACAGCTGTTGCGCAAGCGCCAGTTCAAAGAGGCGCTGGTGGCGGCGCAAGATGCCGCGGCCGCCCTGCCCAACGACGTGCGCGTGCTCGATGCCGTGGGCCGTGCACAGCTGGAATCGGGCGATATCGAGCAGGCCATATCGACCTACCGCCGCCTGGCCGCCAACAGCCCGAACTCGGCAGCGGCCTATGTGCGGCTGGGGGACATCTTCAAGAACTCAGGGCGGCGCCCACAGGCCGAGGCTGCACTGCGCAAGGCGCTGGACCTCGAGCCCACGCTGCGCTCTGCGCAAAGCTCGCTGCTTGACTTGATGATGGATTCAGGCCGGCGCGGCGAAGCGCTTGCATTCGCCCGCAAGCTTCAAGCCGAACAACCGAAGCAGCCCTCTGGTTACCTGCTGGAAGGCGCCCTGCATGTCAAAGGCAAGGCCGTGGACGCGGCCGTCACCGCCTACCGCACCGGGCTTGCGAAGACGGACAGCAATGAAATTGCCACCGTGATGTTCAGGGTGCTGCTGAGTGCGGGTCGCCAGGTAGAAGCGGACCAGTTCGGCGCCAGTTGGATGAAGGCGCACCCGGATGATCTGTTCTTCGACTACCTGCTGGCCGAGACTGCCATCACGCGCAATGAATACGCGAGCGCAGAACCGCGGCTGCAGCGTGTGGTGGCAGCCTACCCGGACAACGTGCCTGCGCTGAACAATTTGGCCTGGGCGCTTTCGCAGCAGCGCAAACCCGGAGCCGTGGCGTTCGCCAGGCGGGCTGTTGATCTGGCACCCGCCAACGCCGACCTTCTGGACACCCTGGCCACTGCACAAGCGGCTGAAGGGCGGGCCGCCGAGGCCTTGGCCACGCAGCAGCGCGCTGTCGGTCTGGCGCCGGAAAAGCACGAATTGCGGCTCGGCCTGGCCCGCATTGCGCTTCAGGCCGGCAACAAGGACCTGGCCCGCACCGAACTGCAGCGCCTGCGCGATTTGGGGCCTTCCTACCCGCAGCAGGCTGAAGTTGCCCGGCTTTCTCAATCACTTTGAATAAAACACCATGACGCGTCTGCCACTGAACCGCAAGGCGTACAGCCGAAACCGACTCACCGCCACGCTGGTGGCAGCAGCTGCTTGCACCTTGATGGCGGCCTGCAGCGGGCAGTCGGAAGCTGACTTGATCAGCTCGGCCAAGGTGTCCATGGAGAAGAAGGACACCAAGAGCGCCGTCATTCAATTGAAGAACGCGCTTGCGGCCAACCCGCAGTCAGGCGAGGCCCGCTTGCTGCTGGGCCGGGCGCTGCTGGAGGAAGGCGACGTCACCGCCGCGCTGCTGGAATTGCGCAAGGCCCAGGAACTGCAGGTGCCCGACGGGCAGGTGGTGCCCGACCTCGCACGCGCCATGCTGCTGGCCGGCGAACAAACCAAGCTCATCGCCCAATACGCCAGCCTGGAACTGCGCGAACCCGCTGCTGCCGCTGATCTGAAAACGTCGTTGGCCACGGCGCTGGCCGTTCAGGGCGACAACAGCAAGGCCGCTTCTGCCATCGAGGAAGCCTTGCGCCTGAAGCCCGGGTTTGCGCCGGCGCTGATCGTGCAGGCCCGCCTTCGCGCGCTGGACAACGCGCCGGACGACGCCATCGCCTTGCTCGACCAGGTCTTGGCGGCCGAGCCGGGCAATGCGCTTGCGGGCACGCTGAAGGCCGACATGCTGCTTTACGGCAAGCGCGATGTCGACGGCGCGCTGGCCGCTTTCCGCAAGGTGGTCGAGTCGCAGCCGAGTTCCATCGCGGCGCGCGCCGGCCTGATCAACATCCTGTTGGGCCAGCAGAACCTGACCGAGGCACGCACCGAGTTCGACCTGCTGAAGAAGGCTTCGCCCAACCACCCCGAGACGCTGTACTTCGAGGCCCAGTTCGCCTTCAACGACAAGGACTACAAGAAAACGCGCGAGATCAGCGAGCAGGTGCTGAAGAGCTTTCCGAACAACGTGCGCGTGCTGGAACTGGCCGGGGCGGCCGAGTTCCGCCTGAAGAACTACCTGCAGGCCGAAGCTCTGCTGGCCAAGGCGCTGAAGCTGGCGCCGCAGCAGCGGCTTTCGCGCTTGTTGCTGGCGCAGACCTACCTGCGCAACGGCGAGCCGAACAAGACGCTGGAAGCGCTGAAGCCGGTGCTCGAGACCGGCAAGGCCGATGGCGTGACGCTTTCGCTGGCCGGCGAGGCTTATCTGCAACTGGGCGACGCGGCGCGGTCGGAACAGGCTTTCCAGGCGGCGCTGAAAGCCGCGCCCGACGACGCACGCGTGCGCACCTCGGCAGCGCTGGCGCAGATGGCCCGCGGCAACAACAGCGGCGCCGTTGTCGAACTGGAAGCCGTGGCCGCGGGTGATGGTGGCCCGCGTGCCGACCTGGCGCTGGTCAGCGCGCGGCTGCGTCAGAACGACATTCCCGGCGCGTTGAAGGCCATCGACGGGCTGGAAAAGAAACTGCCCGACCAAGCCCTGCCGCTGCAGCTGCGCGGCCGCGTGCTGACGATGAAGAACGACGTCGCGGGCGCCACCCAGAGCTTCGAGGCCGCCATCGTCAAAGAGCCGGCGTACTTTCCCCCGGTGGCCAGCCTGGCCGCGCTGGACATGGCGGCGAAACGGCCCGAAGAAGCGCGCAAGCGCTTCAACGCCTTCATCGAGAAGCAGCCCAAGAGCTGGCAGGCCCGCATGGCCATCGCCGAACTGGAGGCCCGCATCGGCGCGCCCGCAGCCACGGTGACGGCGGCGCTGCGCGAAGCGGTGAAGGTGAACCCCGCCGAGCCGCGCCCGCACATCGGCCTGGTGAACCACCTCATCGGCACCGGCGAGGCGAATGCCGCGCTGCTGGCCGGGCAAGACGCGGCCGCCGCGCTGCCCAACAACACCGAAGTGATGGACGCGCTGGGCCGCGCCGAGCTGAACGCAGGCGACCACCAGCGCGCGCTGAGC
Source organism: Burkholderiales bacterium (assembly GCA_038249925.1). GTDB lineage: Bacteria > Pseudomonadota > Gammaproteobacteria > Burkholderiales > Burkholderiaceae_C > Rubrivivax. The sequence goes on along the minus strand of JBBSCV010000166.1, from coordinate 3,372 downwards.
ACCTTCAAGAAGCTGGCCAGCCTGCAGCCGCGCAACGCGGTGCCCGAAATGCGTCTGGCGCAGACCTATGCCGCGATGAAGGACAGCGAGTCTGCGGGCCGCGCATTGCGGCGCGCCGCCGAATTGCAGCCGGGCAACATGGCGATTCCGCGCGCGCAGGCCGGCTTGGCCGTGGCCGATGGGCGCCCTGAAGACGGGCTGAAGATCGCGCGCGAGATGCAGAAGCGGGCGCCGCAAGATGCCACGGCCTTCACCCTCGAAGGTGAAATCGAGGTCAGCCGCAAGAACTGGGACGCGGCCATTGCCGCCTATCGTGCGTCCCTGAAACTGGCGCCTTCTTCGGAAAACACGGCCAAGCTGCACACCGCACTGCTGGCCGCCAAGAAGCCGGCCGATGCCGAACGCCTGGCCGCCGAGTGGACGAAGGCCCACCCCAAGGATGCGAGCTTCATGTATTTCCTGGGTGACTTGGCGCTGGCCCAGAACGACCTGCCGCGCGCAGAAGCACGCTACCGCAGCGTGCTGGAAGTGCAGCCCGACAACGCGCTGGCCTTGAACAACGTGGCCTGGCTGCTGGTGAAGCAGGGCAAGCCCGGCGCGCTGGCATTGGCGCAGAAGGCCAACCAACTGCTGCCCGACCGGGCGCCGCTGGTCGACACGCTGGCGGCGGCTCTGGAAAGCGTGAACAAGCTGCCCGAGGCCATCGAGGCACAGAAGCGCGCCATCGCCTTGGAACCGAAAGACCCGAGCCTGACGCTGCGCCTGGCCAAGCTCTACATCAAGGCCGGCGACAAGACCCGCGCGCGCGGCGAGCTCGATGCACTGAGCAAGCTGGGCACCAAGTTCGCCGGCCAGCCCGAGGTGGCGCAGCTGCTGAGCACCCTGTGACTGCCGCGCCAGCACGGCTCTGGCGCCGCCGCGAGGGCCTGGCGGCTTTGGCGGGCATGGGCCTGCTGGCGGCAGGTGGAGCGGCGCGCTCGCAAAGCACGGGAACGGGAACGGGAACGCTCCCCGACATCGTCGCCAAGAGCAAGCCCTGCGTCTTGCCGGTGGGGACCTTCAACGCCACCGACAGCCCGCGCTTCGGCTTTCGCGGCAGCGGCTTCGTGATTGCGGAAGACAACGGCCTCGGAACGCTGGTGGCGACGAACTACCACGTGCTGCCAGAAGGTGCCGGCAGCTCGGGCAGCCCGCAAATGGCGGTGCTGACCGGGCCCGCCGGCCCCGGTGCCGAAAGCCAGCGCCGGCTGGCCCGCGTGGTGGCCACCGAACGCCTGCATGACCTGGCGCTGCTGCAGCTGGAAGGCCCGCCGATGCCTGGACTGGTGCTGGAAGCGCCCGGCCAAGCGCGCGAAGGCCAGGCGGTGGTGCTGATGGGCTTTCCCATCGGCGGCGCCTTGGGTTTCTCGGTGGTGACGCACCGCGGCATCGTCGCCAGCATTACTTCAGCGGCGATGCCGGCGCCCAGCGCCCGCCAGCTCGACCCGCGTGCCTTGAACCGTCTGCGTGAAGGCAACTTCGAGCTGCTGCAACTGGACGCCACGGCCTACCCGGGCAACAGCGGCGGGCCACTGCTAGACGCCGACACGGGCCGCGTGATCGGCATCGTCAACATGGTGCTGGTGAAGGCCGGGCGCGAAAGTGCGCTGAGCAGCCCGACGGGCATCACCTACGCCGTGCCGGTGGCGCAGCTGCGCGCGTTGATGCAGCGTCGTTAGAGCAGCGGCGCTGAGGGGTGCGCCTCAGGCGCGTGCTCAGGCGCTGGGTTCAGACCCTGATTTCAGACGCTGCCATCAGATCCTGCCCTCAGCCCCTGCCCTCAGACCTTGTAGTACTCGCGGTACCAGGCCACGAAACGCGCGACACCGCTGCGGATGTCTGTGGCCGGCGTGAAGCCCACCCAGTCGCGCAGCGCGTCCACGTCGGCATAGGTGGCGGGCACGTCGCCGTCCTGCAGCGGCAGCAGGTTCTTCTGCGCCTTCACGCCGAGCGCGTCTTCGATGCAGCCGATGTAGTCCAGCAGTTGCACCGGGCTGTGGTTGCCGATGTTGAAGATGCGATAAGGCGCATTGCTGGTGCCAGGGTCTGGCGTGTCGGAGACGAAGCCCGGGTTCGGCGCTGCAGCGCGGTCCATCACGCGGATGACGCCTTCGACGATGTCGTCGACGAAGGTGAAGTCGCGCTGCATCTTGCCGTGGTTGAAGACGTCGATGGGCCGGCCTTCGAGGATGGCCTTGGTGAAGAGGAACAGCGCCATGTCGGGCCGGCCCCAGGGACCGTAGACCGTGAAGAAGCGCAGGCCCGTGGTGGGCAGGCCGAAGAGGTGGCTGTAGGTGTGGGCCATCAGCTCGTTGGCCTTCTTCGTGGCCGCGTACATGCTCACCGGGTGGTCGACGCTGTCGTGTTCAGAGAACGGCATCTTGGTGTTGCCGCCGTAGACGCTGCTGCTGCTGGCATACACGAGGTGCTGCACGCCGCTGTGGCGGCAGCCTTCCAGCACGTTCATGAAACCGACGATGTTGCTGTCGATGTAGGCGTGCGGGTTCTTCAGCGAATAGCGCACGCCGGCTTGCGCAGCGAGGTGAATGACGCGGTCGAAGCGTTCGGCGGCAAACAGCGCCTCCATGCCGGGCCGGTCTTCCACGTTCAGCTGCACGAAGCGAAAACGTTCGTGCGGCGTCAGCCGCGCCAGGCGCGCCTGCTTCAGCGTGACCTCGTAGTAGTCGTTCAGGTTGTCGAGCCCGACCACCTCGTCACCGCGTGCCAGCAGGCGCAGCGTGGTGGTCATGCCGATAAAACCGGCGGCGCCGGTGAGCAAGATTTTCATGGAGTGGGTGCAGTGGTGAACGGGCCTTGTCGACAACCCGAAATTCTGGCACGCGGGTTGCGCGCCGGCGGGCCTGCAAGCGCAACGCCCGCCGCGTCAGCGCGGCAGTTCGCACGCACAGGCGCGCAAGGCATCGAGCAACTCGACCACCGCCGCCTGCGTGTGGGCTGCAGACAGCGAGATACGAAGCCGCGCCGTGCCCGCCGGCACCGTGGGCGGGCGTATGGCCGGCACCCACAGGCCGCGTTCCCGCAAGCGCGCCATCAGCGCCAGCGCGGCCATGTTGTCGCCGATGAGCAGCGGTTGAATCGCGGTGCTGGAAGGCATCAGGCGCCAGCCCGCCGCGTCGATGGCCGCATCGGCGCCCGGCGCCAGCCCTGCCTGCAACTGCGCCACCCGCGCCCGCAGACGCTGGCGGCGTTGCTCGCCATCTTCGCCCAGCATGCAGCGCAGGCCGGCCCGCACCGCTTCGGCCAGCAAGGGCGGTGCGGCGGTGGCGTAGGTGTAGCTGCGCGTGGTCTGCAGCAGCCATTCGATGAGCCCGT
>JBBSCV010000165.1:0-8824 GCA_038249925.1 Burkholderiales bacterium | reverse complement strand
GCTTCCTCCACCGCGTACTGGATCAGCGGCTTGTCCACCACCGGCAGCATCTCCTTGGGCTGCGCCTTGGTGGCCGGCAGAAAACGGGTGCCGAGGCCGGCGACGGGGAAGATGGCTTTCGAGACGATCATGCGTGGCCTGTCTTTCAAATGGATTGCAAACGGGTGAGTTGTTCTTCGAGCCTTGCGACAGCCTGCCTGAAGTCGGCAAGCCGGGCGCGTTCTTGCTCTACCACTGCGGCCGGCGCGCGCGCGACGAAGCTCTCGTTGCCCAGCTTGGCATCGGCCTTGGCGATTTCGCCGTGCAGGCGCGCCACTTCCTTCTGCTGCCGCGCGATCTCTGCGGGCACATCGATCTGCACGTGCAGCGCAAGCCGCAATTCGCCATTCACCGCCACGGGTGCGGCATGCGTGGCAGCAGCAAATGCATCTTCATCGGCCATCGGTTGCACATCGGCCAAGCGGGCCAGGGCCTTGAGCAGCGGCGCGGCGCTGGTGACGAAGGCCTCGTCGCCCACCGTCAGCAGCGGCACCCGCTCGCCGGGCGATAGGCCCATTTCGCTGCGCAGGCGCCGCACCTCGGCGGCCACGGCCTTCAGTCGTGCGACCCAGGCGTCAGCGACTGGGTCGACCTTCTGCAACTGCGCTTCGGGGTAGCGAGCGGTGACGATGGTCTCGGTCTTCTTCACACCCGCCACCGGTGCCACCACGTCCCACAGTTCGGCGGTGATGAAGGGTGCAACCGGGTGCAGCAGGCGCAGCACGGTTTCCAGCGTGCGGATGAGGGTGCGGCGCGTGGCGCGTTGTTCGGCTTCTGTACCCGCCTTTGTGGCCTCCGCGATCTGTACCTTGGCGATTTCCAAATACCAGTCGCAGTACTCGTCCCAGACAAACGCATAAATCGCATTCGCGACATTGTCCAGCCGGTAATCGGCAAAACCCTGTGCCACGGCCGCTTCCACGCGCTGCAGCTCGCCACTGATCCAGCGGTCGGCCTGGCTGAAAACCATGTAGCGGTGGAAGGGCTGGCCAGGCGCGCATTCCGCCTTGGTGTGTTCCTGCAGGCCGCAGTCCTGGGCCTCGCAGTTCATCAACACGAACTTGGTCGCGTTCCAGAGCTTGTTGCAGAAGTTGCGGTAACCCTCGCAGCGCTTGCTGTCGAAATTGATGTTGCGGCCCAGCGTGGCGTAGCTGGCCATCGTGAAGCGCAGGGCGTCGGCACCGAAGGCCGGTATGCCCTCGGGAAACTCTTTCTCCGTCTGCTTGCGCACCCGCGGCGCGGTCTCGGGCTTGCGCAGGCCGGTGCTGCGCTTTTCGAGCAGCGGGCCGAGCGCAATGCCGTCGATCAGGTCCACCGGGTCGAGCACATTGCCCTCGCTCTTGCTCATCTTCTGGCCTTGCGCGTCGCGCACCAGGCCGTGGATGTAGACGTCCTCGAAAGGCACCTTGCCGGTGAAGTGTGTCGTCATCATGATCATCCGGGCGACCCAGAAAAATATGATGTCGAAACCGGTGACGAGCACCGTGCTGGGCAGGAAGAGGTCCATCTCCTTCGTCTTCTCGGGCCAGCCGAGCGACGAAAACGGCACCAGCGCACTGCTGTACCAGGTGTCGAGCACGTCTTCGTCGCGCTTCAGTTCGCCCGTGTATCCCGCAGATGAAGCACGCTGCCGCGCTTCTTCTTCACTGCGTGCGACGAAGAGTTCACCGCCGGTGCCGTACCAGGCCGGAATCTGGTGGCCCCACCAAAGCTGGCGGCTGATGCACCAGTCCTGGATGTTGTCCATCCAGTGGTTGTAGGTGTTCACCCATTGTTCGGGCACAAACCGCACTTCGCCGCTGCTGACAGCGCGGCGGGCTTTCTCCGCGATGCTCACGCCGGGGGTGCCGTCAACATTCACGCCGGCCTTGTTCACGGCCACGAACCACTGGTCCGTCAGCATGGGCTCGACGATCTGGCCGGTGCGCGCGCAGCGTGGCACCTGCAGCCTGTGCTTCTTGGTTTCCACCAGCAGGCCGAGCGCCTCCAGGTCGGCCACGATCTTCTTGCGCGCCACGAAGCGGTCCAGACCGCGGTAGGCTTCGGGCGCGTTGGCGTTCAGCTTGGCGTCGAAGTCGAGCACGCCGATCATCGGCAGCCCGTGGCGCTGGCCCACGGCGTAGTCGTTGGCGTCGTGGGCGGGCGTCACCTTCACCACGCCGGTGCCGAATTCGCGGTCGACGTAGGCGTCGGCGATGACCGGGATCAACCTGTCCGTCAGCGGCAGCTTCACCTGCCGGCCGAGGAGGGCCGTGTAGCGATCGTCATCGGGGTGCACCATCACCGCGGTGTCGCCCAGCAGGGTCTCGGGGCGCGTGGTGGCCACCACCAGTTGCCCCGAGCCGTCGGCCAAGGGGTAGGCGATGTGCCACAGGAAACCGTCTTCCTCTTCGCTCTCCACTTCCAGGTCGGACACCGCGCTCTTCAACTGCGGGTCCCAGCTCACCAGGCGTTGGCCGCGGTAGATCAGGCCTTCGTCGAACAGCCGCACGAAAGTCTCGGTGACCACGGTGGACAGCTTCTCGTCCATCGTGAAGTACTCGCGGCCCCAGTCGACGCTGTCGCCCATGCGGCGCATCTGGTTCGTGATGGTGGCGCCGGAAGTCGCCTTCCAGTCCCACACCTGCGCCACGAAGTTCTTGCGGCCCAGGTCGTGCCGGCTGAGGCCGTTTTCCTGCAGCTTGCGTTCCACCACGATCTGCGTCGCAATGCCCGCGTGGTCGGTGCCCGGCACCCACAAGGTGTTGTGGCCGCGCATGCGGTGGTAGCGTGTCAGCCCGTCCATGATGGTCTGGTTGAACGCGTGGCCCATGTGCAGCGTGCCCGTCACGTTGGGCGGCGGCAGCTGGACGCAGAACGACGGTTTGGTGGGGTCCAGCGTGGGCGCGTGTTCGGCGCTGTTCGCCCATGCCGCGCCCCAGCGGGCCTCGATGGCGGCGGGTTCGAACGACTTGGCAAGTTCGGTCATGAGATTGGGCGACGAAACAGCAAGTGACAAAACAATTCAGGCCGGTGCGCCGCGTGTGTCAACGTAGAAGGCCCGGAACGGGTTGATATTCTAGGTGGCGCCTTGCGGCCCGGCCCTTGCGCACCACGGCTTGCACAGGAGCTTTGCAGATGTTCGGAAAAGGTCAGGGTACCCAGATTTCACGTTCTGTTTCTGTGCTGTGCGCCGCCTTGGCGCTGACGGCCTGCGGCGGTGGCGGTGACAACGGCCGCGAAGACCCGACGCCGCCAGCGGCAGATTGCGGCCTGGCCGGCCAGCAGGCCTGGCTGGCCAACTACATGGACGACTGGTACTTCTGGTACCGCATCTCGCCGCGGCCCGTGGCTGCCGGCTACAGCACCGTCGAGAGCTACTTCGATGCCTTGCTCTACAACGGCACCAGCACGGACTTTCCGTCAGACCGCTGGAGCTACAGCCAGAGCACCGAAAGCTTCAACCGCTTCTACGGCGACGGTGCCACGCTGGGTTACGGCGTCGCCGTCAATGGCATCGAAGTGGATGGCGACGCGTCGCGCGCGCTCTACGTGCGCTATGTCGACCCCGGCTCGCCCGCGTCCTTGCAGGGCGTGAGCCGTGGCGACGAAATTCGCAGTCTGAACGGCCGCAGCATCGCCAGCATCATTGCCGACGACGACTACGGCGTGCTCAGCCCCGGCAGCAGCGGGCAGCAGCTGACGCTGAGCTTGCGCCGCTCGGGGGTGGACCGCACGGTGGTGCTGACGGCGGCGGTCTTCACGCTGGTGCCGGTGCAGGGCGCCACGGTGCAGACCACGCCACGCGGCCGTCGCGTGGCCTACGTGCAGGTGAAGGACATGATCAGCCAGGGCCTGTCGCCGATGGACGCGGCGTTTGCGCAGTTCAAGACTGCGGGCGTGCAAGACGTGTTCCTGGACCTGCGCTACAACGGCGGCGGCCTCGTCAGCACCGGCGGCACGCTGGCCAGCTACATCGCCGGCGGCCGCGGCGCTGGCCTGAACTACGCGCGGCTGCTCTACAACGACAAGCGTGCTGCCGCCTACAACCAGAGCTTCGCGTTCAGCCAGCCCGCCTCGGCGCTGGGCTTGCCTCGGGTCTATGTGCTGGCCGGCCCGCGCACCTGCTCGGCCAGCGAACAGGTCATCAACGGCCTGCGCGGCGCGGGCGTGGACGTCATCACCATCGGCGACACCACTTGCGGCAAGCCGGTCGGCTTCCTGCCCAGCAGCAGCTGCGGCCGCACCTACAGCGCGGTGAACTTCGAAAGCGTGAACCAGCGCAGCGAGGGCCGCTACTTCGACGGCTTCGCGGCCAGCTGCCCGGTGGCAGAGAACTTCACCGCCGTGCAGGGCAGTGCCGCCGACCCGCTGATCGTGGCGGCGCAGCGTCATGCCGACGTCGGCGCCTGCCTGACTGCTTCTGGTGACCGCGCCCAGCCTCTGGCACAGCGGCGCCCGCCTTCAGCGGTCCGCCGTGCGCCCGAGCCTGGCGAGCGCCAGGGCATGATTCCGCGCTGAAAAACATCGCTCGGCGGGTGTCTGCCGAGCGCAGGCGCGGTACATCGGCGGCCCATTCCTGGCCGCAGACCCGGTGTTACCCTTTGCGCCGATTGCCCCGCAGATGCCGCAACCCACATTGGACCCGACCCGCCGCAGCCGACGCGAATTCGCGTGGTGGCTGCTGGTGGCTGCGCTGCTGGTCGTGTGGGTGGTGGCAGGCCGCGTGCAGCGCCTGCAGGAGATCGAAGCCGCAGAGGCTGACCGCCTGCAGGTGCAGGTACGCGCGGTTTCGCAGAATCTCGAGTTGCAGCTCGAAGGTGTGGCCGCTGCGCTGCGCGGCCTGCGTGCCGATGTGCCTGAGTGGAGCAGCGGCGAATTGCCGCGTCGTGCCACGCTGCGCATGCAGGCACTGTGTGCTGCGCTGCCTGGGGTGCGCACGATGGCGCTGCTGGATGCACAGGGCCGCGTCGTGGCCGATGCCCGCCTTGAAGATGGCCCCGAACGCCCTGAAGCGCTGGCCTTGACGGCCTGGTTCGAGCGCATGCGCTCGAAGCCCGACAGCGCGGTGCTCTATGTTTCTCCGCCTTTGCTTTCGCCCAAGCGCGAGCGCGCCGTCGACCTGGCGGTGGCCTTGATAGGTGCCGACGGTCGTTTCGAGGGCGCCATCACGGCGACGCTGGACGGCGAGTACTTCAAGACCCTGCTCGATTCCGTGCTGTATGCGCCGGACATGACAGCGCGCATCGTCCATGCCGATCTGACCGTGCTTGTCGCCACGCCCGCCGAGGCCAACGACGACGCCTTGATCGCCGAGCGCGTGGCCGAGGTCTTCGGCCGCCATGTCGCCAACGGCGAACCTGCCAAGGTGCTGCGCGCACGCAGCGCCTGGGGCGGTGAACGGCTGGCGGCGCTGCGCACCCTGAGCCTGCCGCGCCTGGGCATGGACCAGCCGCTGCTGCTCGGCGTGGGCCGCAGCGTGCGCGCGCTGCGTCTGCCCTGGCGCCAGCAGACCGAGCTCGTTGCTGCAGCCACGCTGGGCGCAATGCTTGCCAGTGCGCTGGCCCTGCTCGGGGTGCAACGTCGCCGCAGAGAGCGCGAGGCCACGGCGGCCGAGCGCCTGGCGCAAGAGCAACGCGACGCCGAGCGCCTGCGTCTGGCGCTGCATGGCGGCGACCTGGCGCTGTGGGACGTCGACCTGGTCAGCGGCCAGTCGACGGTGAACGAACGCTGGTCGACGATGCTGGGCTACGCAGCCGACGACACGCTGGGCCGTGGCAACGAATGGGAAGCGCTGCTGCACCCTGACGATCGCAGCCGCGTGCTGGCGCTGCAGCAAGACCATCTGGACGGCCGCAGCGAGAGCTTCGAGGCCAGCTACCGCATGCGCCACCGCGACGGCCACTGGGTGTGGGTGCTGGACCGCGGCCGCGTCGTGCAGCGCGATGCTGCCGGCCGGGCGCTGCGCATGGTGGGCACGCATCTGGACATCACCCGGCGTGTGCAGGCCGAAGACGAACTGCGCCTCAGCGGCCAGAAATCGCGCGCGCTGCTGGCAGCGCTGCACTCGGGCGTGGTGCAGCACGCGCCCGACACGCGGGTGCTGGAGGCCAACCCGTCGGCCTGCCGCATCCTGGGTTTGAGTCTCGAACAGCTGCGCGGCAAGGAAGCCATCGACCCGGCCTGGGCCTTCCTGGAAGAAGACGGCCAGCCGATGGCGCTCGAGCGCTATCCGGTGATGCAGGTGCTGGCCAGCGGCACCGTCGTCGACAACCTCGTGGTGGGGCGGCGCCGCCCCGACCTGCCACACCTCGTGTGGGCGCTTTGCGTCGCCTTCCCGTTGCGCGCTGCCGATGGCGCACTGCAGGAGATCGTCGTGACCTTCTACGACATCACCGAACGGCAGCGCGGCGAACTCGAACGCCGGGCGCTGGAACGCCAGCTGCGCGAAGCGCAGAAGATCGAGTCGATAGGCACGCTGGCCGGCGGCATCGCGCACGACTTCAACAACATCCTGCCGGCCATCCTGGGCAATGTGGCGCTGGCGCGTGTGGGCTTGGCCGAAGGTCACCCGTCGCTGGTCAACCTGGAGCAGATCAACACCGCCGGCTTGCGTGCGCGCACGCTGGTGCAGCAGATCCTCACCTTCAGCCGCCGCCAGCCGCAGGCGCTGGTGGTGCAGCCGCTGCAGCCTGTGATCGAGGAGACCCTGTCGCTGCTGCGCGCCACACTGCCGGCGGCGGTGCAGCTGGACACGGTCATCACGCCGCAGTCCTTGCTGGTGGAGGCCGACGCCACGCAACTGCAGCAGGTGGTGATGAACCTGTGCACCAACGCCTGGCAGGCGCTGCCGCTCGGCCGGGGCCGCATCGAAGTCGGCCTGGAGCGAATGGAGCCGCAAGACGGCGGCACGACCGACGGTGCGCAAGCGCATCTCTGGGTGAGGGACAACGGTGGCGGCATGACGCCCGAGGTTCAGGAGCGCATCTTCGACCCCTTCTTCACCACCAAGCCTGTTGGGCAGGGCACCGGCCTCGGACTGTCGGTGGTGCACGGCATCGTGCGCCAGCTGCGCGGCAGCATCAGCGTGCACAGCACGCCGGGCGCGGGCAGCCGATTCGATCTGCTGCTGCCATTGGCCGCGGAAGGGGTCACGGCACCCGCGAGCATCATGCCGGCGGAAGAGACGGTGGTTGCCGCGCCGGGGCACGGCAATGGCGAGCGCCTGCTTTACGTCGACGATGACGAGGTGATGGGCCTGATGGTGCAGAGCCTGCTGCAGCGCGAAGGCTATGACGTCACCGCGCTGGTGTCGCCGGTGCAGGCGCTGGCCCTGCTGCAGGAAGACCCGGCAGCCTTCGACCTCGTGATCAGCGACTTCAACATGCCCGAGATGTCGGGCGTCGAGCTGGCGGCCCGGCTGCGCGTGCTGCGGCCGGCGCTCCCGGTGCTCATCAGTTCGGGCTACATCAGCGACAGCTTGCGGGTGCAGGCGGCCGCCCAGGGAGTGCGCGCGCTGCTGCAGAAAGAGCAGACGCTGGAGGCCTTGCCAGCCCTGGTGCGCCAGGTCTTGGCAGCGGTGTCGGCCGATGTCTTGACCGATGTCTCGACCGAGCCAGTGCCGAGTTCGCGCTCCTAGAATGCCTGCATGAGCGAAGTGCATGGTGAGGCCCAACCCCGTCTTCTGCAGGGCCTGAACGCCGAACAACTGGCGGCCGTGACACTGCCTGCGGTGGCGGCCCTGGTGCTGGCCGGCGCCGGCTCGGGCAAGACGCGCGTGCTCACCACGCGCATTGCCTGGCTGCTGAACACCGGCCAGGCCAGCCCCGGCGGCGTGCTGGCCGTCACCTTCACCAACAAGGCCGCGAAGGAGATGCTGACGCGGCTGAGTGCGATGCTGCCGGTGGCCATTCGCGGCATGTGGATCGGCACTTTCCACGGCCTGTGCAACCGCTTTCTGCGCGCGCACTGGAAGCTGGCCGGCCTGGCCCAGGGCTTCCAGATCCTCGACACCAGCGACCAGCTCAGTGCGGTGAAGCGTGTCATCAAGGCGATGAAACTCGACGAGGAACGCTTCGTGCCGAAGCAGACCACGTGGTTCATCGCCGGCCGCAAGGAAGAAGGCGAACGGCCGAAGGACGTGGAGGTGCGCGATGAGCAGACGCGCATGCTGGTGCAGATCTACCAGGCCTACCAGGACCAGTGTGAACGTGAAGGCGTGGTCGACTTCGGTGAGCTGATGCTGCGCACCTATGAACTGCTGCGCGACAACGAGAGCCTGCGTGAACATTACCGCCGCCGCTTCACGCATGTGCTGGTGGACGAGTTTCAGGACACCAACAAGCTGCAGTACGCGTGGCTGAAGATGTTTGCGCCGCCGGGCAGCATGACGCAGAGCGTGATTGCCGTGGGCGATGACGACCAGAGCATCTACGCCTTTCGCGGCGCGCGTGTCGGCAACATGGCCGACTTCGAGCGCGAGTACCGCGTGCCGCGCGTCATCAAGCTGGAACAGAACTACCGCAGCTTCGGCAACATCCTGGACGCCGCCAACGGGCTGATCAGCCACAACAGCCAGCGTCTGGGCAAGAACCTGCGCACCGAGGCCGGCGCTGGCGAACCGGTGCGCGTGGTGGAAAGCACCAGCGACTACGCCGAAGCGCAATGGCTGCTGGACGAGGCGCAGCAACTGCACCGCAGCGGCACGCCGCGCAGCGAGATTGCGCTGCTCTACCGCAGCAACGCGCAGAGCCGCGTGTTGGAAAGCGCGCTCTTCAACGCCGGTATGCCGTATCGCGTCTACGGC
>JBBSCV010000164.1:0-8840 GCA_038249925.1 Burkholderiales bacterium | reverse complement strand
GCGTTCCACCTGCAGGCTGCGCACATGGGCCAGTGCCTGGCCCTGGGTGTGTTCGGCATAACTCAGCAGCGCGGCAGCGGCGGCGTGGGCCACGGGCAGGTCTTGGGCATTGAAGCCCTGCAGGCTGGCCACCTGCAGCTGTGCGCGCAGCTTGCGATCGCCCAGGGCGCTGTCGAACTGCCAGGCCGGCCGCGCCGTGCGCGCCGCGCGGGTGCTTTGCAGTGCTTCGTTCAAGCCGCTGCCGTCGTGCAGCAGCTCGGCCGGCGCCAGGCGCGCCAGCCAGCTGGCCAATTCACGTTCGCTGCATTGCGTCAGCCCCAACTGCCCGCTGGCGAGGCCCAGCCAGGCCAGGCCGATGACGTTGCGCTGGGTGTGCACGGCCAGCAGCAGCGTGTCGGCGCGGTCGGCCATCAGCTCGCTGTCGGTCACGGTGCCCGGTGTCACGACACGCACCACCTTGCGCTCGACGGGGCCCTTCGAGGTGGCCACGTCGCCCACCTGCTCGGCCACCGCCACCGCTTCGCCAAGCTTGATCAGCCGGCCCAGGTAGCCCTCCACCGAATGCACCGGCACGCCGGCCATCACCACCGGCGCGCCCGCACTCTGGCCGCGCACGGTCAGCGTGATGTCGAGCAGTCGGTTGGCCTTGCGCGCGTCGTCGAAGAACAGCTCGTAGAAATCGCCCATGCGATAGAAGACGAGAGTCTCGGGGAACTCGGCCTTGATGCGGAGGTACTGCGCCATCATGGGCGTGTGGGCAGACAGGTCGACCGTTCGGGGCATTGATGGCGGTGGCGGTTCGGTCATGGAGCCGAAGATGTTAGGCGACCCTTCGCGAGCAACCGTTGTCCGCCGCTGTCAGCAGCTTGTAGGCCGCTGCCGCGAACCCACAGTCCTCGTGGTGAAGCGCTGGGCGCTGCAGGGCGCCGCGCAGTGAAACAGCGGTGTGGTGTGTGAAGTTGCGTGAGGGTGCGCTGATCCTGGCGATGGCCCATCAATCTCCCGCAAGGGCTGTCGCGCTACCGCCGCGTGCCAGCCTGTTAGCCTGAAGCCACACCCCTGCGGCCGAAACCAGCCCAACATGAACCCCACTCCAGACATTCTCATCATCGGCGCCTCGCGCGGCATCGGCGCCGAGTTCGTGCGCCAGTACCGTGCGGCGGGCGCTGCTGTTTCGGCCACGGTGCGCAGCCCGGCAGCGAGCGCTGCGCTGCAGGCGCTGGGCGCGCAGGCGTTGCTGTTGGACGTGGCCGATGCGGCGCAGGCCGGTACCCTGGCTGCGCAGATCAACGGCCGGCGCTTCGGCCTCGTGGTCTACAACGCCGGCGTCTTCGGGCCCAGATCGGCCGCGCTGGAGACCCCCAGTCGCGACGACTTCGACGCAGTCATGCACACCAATGTGCTCGGCGCGATGCGGGTGCTGCCGCAGCTGGCCGATGCGCTGGCGCCCGGTGCGGTGGTGGCGGTGCTGTCCTCGCGCATGGGCTCCATCGGCGGGCGCAGCAATGGCAACGCGTGGCTCTACCGCGCCAGCAAGGCGGCACTCAACTCGGTGCTGAAAGATGCATCCTTTGCTTACGCGGGCCGTGCGATCTGCGTGGCCCTGCACCCAGGCTGGGTTCGCACCGACATGGGCGGGGCGGGCGCAGACCTCGCCGTCGAGGACAGTGTGGCCGCGCTGCGGCGCACGCTGGCCGGTTTGAAGCCGGCTGACAATGGCGGCTTTTTCGACCACGACGGCACGCCCATCGCCTGGTGAACCGAAGCGCCTGGGGCGACACTGGCGCAGCCCCCGATCTGCAGCTCACCCAGGTCTTGCGATTGCCGCTGCCAGCGGCCGCACCTGCGCTTCGTATGATGGCTGCGCCACGCACCCCGGGAAGCCTTGATGACGCAGTTTGCCTTTCTGTCCGACAACGGCTTTCTCAAAGCCCGCGCGCCCGAAGCAGCCACGCCTTTTGCCGTGGCCGGCGTGGCCTGGGACGGCGCCACCACCAACCGCCCTGGCGCGCGCATGGGCCCGCGCGCCATCCGCCAGGCCAGCCACATGCTGTGTGACGGCACGCACCCGCACTTCGACGTCTCGCCGCTGGCACAGATGGGAGACGTGGGCGACCTGGCGCTGCCCAACACCGGGCTCGTAGCCATGCGCGCTGCGCTGGAGCCTCAGGCGCTGGCGCTCATCCGCCGCCACCACATGGCCTGGCTGGGCGGCGACCACTCGATCACGCTGTCGCTGCTGCGCGCCTACCACCAGCACCTGGGGCGGCCGCTGGCCGTCATCCACTTCGATGCGCATTGCGACACCTGGAGCGACCACTTCGGCGAGCCCAGCGGCCACGGCACCTGGGTCTACGAGGCGATGCAGGAAGGCCTGGTCGTGGACGCCTGCTTCATGCAACTGGGCATACGTTCGGCAGGCGAACGCGGCGCGCGCGAATTCGTGAACGCACGCGGCGGCCAGATATTCACCGCGCGGCAGTTGCGCGGCCTGGCTTCACCCGCGCAGCTGGCCCCGGTGCTGGACGCCATGCGCCAGCGCTTGGTGCAGCACGGCATGCCGCCCGTCTACCTCAGCCTGGACATCGATGCGCTCGACCCTGCCTTCGCCCCCGGCACCGGCACCCCCGAGCCCGGCGGCCTCGACACCTCGCAAGTGCTGACGGTGCTGGAAGAACTGGTCGACCTGCCTTTCGTCGGCATGGACTGCGTCGAGGTGGCGCCGGCCTACGACCACGCCGAGCTCACGAGCCTGGCTGCAGCGAACTTCGTCTGGACCTACCTGTGTGGCCGGGTGGCGCACGGCCAGAAACACGCCCAGAAGGCGTGAGTTACCGCTTCTCGCGGGAGCCTCGGTACTGAGAACTCGCGCCTCGACCGAGGCGGCCGCATTCGAATGCGGCGCCAGGGTTCTCAGCGGGGCACAGTTGTGCGCACACCAGCCAGCCCTGCACAGGGTCTTGCAGTTCCTGGCGCAGCACCGCAGCTTCGCTGTGCACGTTCTGGAAGCCGCTCTGCGCCAGCACGGCATGCACGTAGTCGCGGCGGTGCGAGTAGCGGCCATGGCTGTGCAGCCGGTAGGGCGGTGAGTCAGCGGCTTCTTCGTGCGATTCGACGGTGAAGATCAACCAGCCGATGCCGCCGAGCGCCTGCTGCGCAGCCTGCGCGAAGCCTTCCAGCGCGCCGAAGTAGCACAGCGTGTCGGCCGAGGCGACGATGTCGTAGGCTTGCGGCCGCGCCTGCAGGAAGGCGACCAGTTCTTCCTGGTGCAGCGCTTGGTAGTGCCCGCGCTGCGCGGCACGTTCCAGCATGCGTCGCGAGAGGTCCACGCCCACCAGGCTGCATGCATGGGGCGCCAGGTGCTCGGCGCACAGGCCGGTGCCGCAGCCGGCGTCCAGCACCCGCCATTGCGGCACGGGCGCATCGCCCAGCCGCGCCCGCAGCGCCTGCCCCACCAACGCCGGGGCGCGGTAGTCCAGACGGCCGAGGATCTGGTCGAAGCTGCCGGCAAAGTCGTCGAAGGTGCGCTCGACGTAGGCATCAGACGCCCGCTCGGGGGCCTGGCCCTGCAGGGCGTCCAGATGGTGGCGCGGCACGGGGTCTTCGGGGTCGTCTTCTATCCACTGCTGGTACAGCTCGCAGGCCTTGCCGGGCATCTTGCAGCGAACGTAGGCACGGCCCAGCAGTTCACGCAGGCCGCGGGCCTGAGGTGCCGTCACGAGACCGGTGACGCAATGGGCCAGCGCGTCGTTCAGGCGGCCCAGGCGAAGGCACACCAGCACCATGTTCTGGCGCGCACCGGTGAAGCCGGGTGCGACTTCCAGCAGTCGGGTGAAGGCCGCTTCGGCGGCCACCAGCTCACCGCGCCGCGCCAGCAGCAGCGCGCGGTTGTTCATCACGTCATATCGCCCCGGGTCCAGCGCCAGCGCGCGCTCGTAGCAGGCGTCGGCCTCGTCTTCCCGGCCCATCTGCAGCAAAGCGTTGCCCAGGTTGTTGTGGAACATGGCCTCACCCGGGTTCAGCGCGATGGCACGCGATATCAGCGCCAGGGCGGCGTCGCCAGACCCGGTCTGGGCCTCCAGCATGCCGAAGAGGTGCAGGCCGTCGGGGTGCTCGGGGGCAAGGGCCAGCAGGGCTTCGTAGGCGCTGCGCGCTTCGTCGAACTGGCCCTGGCGGTGCGCCGCCATGGCGCGCGCCAGCCAGGTGGCGGCGCTGGCCGCTGCGGGCATGGCAGCCGTGGGGTGGGTGGTGGGCATGTCGGTGAACTCCGGCGCGGCAAGGCAGGCGGGTGGGCAAGACGCGGGTGCGGCCTGCGCCCGCGGCCGCGGCCGCGCGTGCCGAACTCTGTCTCATGCGCGCGCTGGCGGCAAGCAGTCTGAAAGCAGGCGGCAGGCTGCGGCGCGCCGCTGCGTCATCATGAGAGCTGAAAATGCGAGAGTGACGACCATGCCACCCGGGCCAGGAGAACCCCAGCGGCCACAGTCGCGTGATGCGCCGGGCTTCGTGCGCCTGCGCTGGCGTGGCCAGGCGCCGCTGCGCACTCTTTTCTGGCGCGACATGCTCGTCTATGGCACCACCCTGAACCTGTTGCTCAGCTTTGCGGCGCTGATGTCTGCTGCGCTTGGCCTGCCGGGGGCATGGGCAGTGGCCGTGCACTTCGCACCGACGCCCTGGAATGCCTTTCTGGTGGCGGCGCTGTGGCGCACACCTGGGGCCGCGCCGCTGTTGCGCGGCGCCGCGCTGATCTGGCTGGGACTGATGCTGGTGCTTTGAGGCAGATGGATCGAGGCGGTGGCCTGCAGCAGAGTGCGCGCTCTACAGCCCGTCACCGGCACCGACGCCAACGGCAGCGACGCCGACGAGTCGAAGCGGCGGGTCTCGCGTTGAGCTCCATGCGCGTCTGAGCAGCGCCCGCAACAGCGCTCATAAGTCACGAGCCGGCACGTGTTCTGCACGGCGGCGGCTTCAGTGCACCTGGAAGCCCCCGATAGAACCTCTTTGCGGGGGTTTCAGATGCGCGAGCAGGGGCTGGAGCGGGTCTTTCAGGTGGGCCGGGTGTGGCGCGCTTTCGCGCTGGCCGTTCTGATGGGGCCTGCAGCTTGCATGGCCACGAGCAGCCAGACGCTGACCGACACTGAAATGCGCTGGCTGCAAGCAGCTTGGCCCGTGCTGCTGTACGCGCGCAGCATCGCGCTGCCTGTGGACGTGGTGGTGCAGCCCCAATCGGCGCCGCTTCTGCCGCCTATGGCGCTGGCGTGGGTGGGTGGGCGGTGCAAGTTCGTGCTGTCGCTCCGCGACAACCCCGAGGTGGCAGCCACCGATGCACGGCTGGACCCCGACCTGTTCGACGCTGCACTGCAACTGATGGCTGCGCATGAGCTGGGGCACTGCGCCCGGCACGTGCGGGGTGAGTTCAGCCCGAGCGCTGCTGCCGCGGATGCGGACGGGACAACCGAAGCCGACATCCCGCGACGCGGGATTTCAGCTGCAATGTCGTTCGCTTTGGCCACGCAGCGAGAGGAGGCTTATGCCGACCTGGTGGGGCTGGCCTGGACGCAGCGTCACCACGCCAAGCTGTATGGCCGCGTGCACGCCTGGCTGGTGTCTGAACGCTTGTTGTCGCGCCGGCGCGGGCCGGCGCATGACACCCTGGCCTGGACTCAGCTCGCGTCGCGAGCTGAGCGCTTCGGCAGCCGCAGCGTTTTTGCGGAGGCCGATGCGCTGTGGGTGCAGAGCATGGCCAGCGCGGACTGAACCACGCTGTCACATTGCGCCTGCCGACTTTCTATGCAACGCCTGTCACGGGCGAACCGCAATCTCGTTCTTGACCGACTTCACGCCATCGACCTTCCAGACCAGGCTTTCCGCCACGGTTCTTTCACTGCCGCTCTTGGCAAAGCCTGAAAGCATCACGGTGCCGTTCAAGGTTTCCACGCTGATGGCAGAAGCGTCGACAGTCTTGTTGTCGACGAAGCGCGCCTTCACGGCAGTCGTGATCGCGGTGTCGTCGACATAGGCGCCGACCGAACTCTGCCCGCGAGTGACGGCGCAGCCAGAGGTCACCAGCACTGTCGTTGCTGAGGCTGCAACCAGAAGAATGGCGAGTGGCAAACGTGCGAACGAAGTGAGTTTGCGTGATGTGCTCATGGAATGCTCCGGGGGTGGTGGGAAAGGCGAAAACATGGATGCAGGAACGAGGCCTGATCGGTGAACAACTCTTGTCGATTCGAAGACGGTCAGTACTTCAATCGGCGAGCCAGCCTTGCAACTCTTCGGCATGGCGCTGCTCATCGGCGAGGATGTCTTCCAGCAATCGGCGCGTGGTCGGGTCGCGGTCACCGACCAAATGCACCATTTGGGTGTAACTCTCGACTGCCACGCGTTCGGAAACGAGGTTGCTGCGAATCATCGATGCCAATTCCAGCGACGAGTCGTAAGCCGCATGGCTGCGCGGCAGCAATGTTTCGGGCGAAAAGTCGGGCTCGCCTCCCAGCTGAACGATGCGGCGCGCCAGGCGGTCGGCGTGGCCCATTTCCTCGCCGGCATGCACGGCAAATTCTTCGGCGACGTGCGGCGAGCTCAAGCCCTGGGCCGTGAAGTGGTGGCGCTTGTAACGCATGACGCAAACCAGTTCGGTGGCCAGCGCATCGTTCAGCAGCTTCAACAAGCCCTGCCGCCAAACCGGGTCTGCGGGGCTGGGTTCGCTTTCGAGCGACTTGCGGCGTACACGTTCCAAGGCCTCGGTATTCAGTCTGGGCACCGACGGTCCAGCCGTAGAGGATTGCGGCGTGAGCGTGGTGGAGTCGTGCGGGGTGGCCATGTGTGGAATCCGTTTTGTCCAGGGCCCGACAGTGCGGGAATGAGGCCAATGTAGGCAGCAGCCAAGACCGCCGCGATAGGTATGCGTCCTGTCGCCGTGTAGGACGGCAGGCCCTTCTGGCGTTGTGTGTGGTAGCGAACCGACCGCGTTTCGTCGCGCCGCGAATCTCGCGCCTTACACGACGAAAGGCCACCATGAACCACACAATCGAAACCGATCCTCAAGCCCCGATCCAGATTCAGCATCGAACGCCGCGAAGCCCTCGCCGGTTGGCGGCGCTGAGCGGCTTGGCCGCATCCCTGCTGGTGCTGGCCGCTTGCGCCAGCACGCCCCCGCCCACGGCGCAGATGGCGCTGGCCAGCGCCGCTGTGAGCAGCGCCGCTGCCGCTGGCGGTGTGGAGATGGCAGCGGCGGAAATGGCGCTGTCGCGCGACAAGCTGCGACGTGCCCAGACCGCGATGGACGCCAAGGAATACGACACCGCGCTGCGCCTGTCGCAGCAGGCCCAGGCCGATGCGCAGGTCGCCGAGGCCAAGGCGCAGGCCGAGAAGGCACGCCGCTCGGCGATGGCACTTCAAGACGCCGGCCGTGCGCTGCGCGAAGAGATGGCCCGCCAGCCGCGTTGAACCCAAGCCCACCACTTCAAGGACACCCCATGAACCTGATACACAAGAGCAAGATGGCCTTGACGGCAATCGCCGTGGCCGCCTTGGCTGCCTGCAGCACCACGCCGCTCGACAACATGGCGCTCACCCAGGCGCGCAGCGACTACCGCGCCGCGCAGGCCGACGCCCAGACCCAGAGCCTGGCGCCGAACGAATTGCGCATGGCTGGTGAAGCGCTGGGCAGGGCAGAGGCAGCGCAGGCTAGGCGTGACGACATGGCCGAAGTCGATCAGCTCTCCTATCTGGCACGCCAGCGCACCGCAGTGGCCCGCGCCACGGCCAGCCGCAAGGGCGCAGAGGCCATGATCGCCCAGGCGGGCTCCGAAACCGACCGCATGCGCCTGGCCGCGCGTACCCAGGAAGCCGATGCCGCCACCGCCGCCGCTGGCATGGCCACGCGTGACGCCCAAGCGGCGCAGCGTCAGGCGGAAGACGCGCTGCGGCAGGCCAATGCCGCACAGCGTGACGCTTCGCGTTCGCAGCAGCAGGCCGCCATGTCGCAACAGCAGACCGAGGAGGCACAGCGCCGCACGGCCATGCTGGAAAGCCAGATGCGGGAGCTGAACGCCAAGGAGACCGAGCGCGGCATGGTCATCACCATCGGCGACGTGCTCTTCGACACCGGGCAGTCCAATCTGCGTTCGAACGGCTTGCAGGGCATCCAGCGCCTCAGCGGCTTCCTGAAGCAGTACCCGCAGCGCAAGGTGATGATCGAGGGCTACACCGACAGCGTGGGCAGCGACAGCATGAACGTGGCCCTGTCGGCGCGCCGCGCCGAGGCCGTGAAGGGCGCCCTGCTGGAGATGGGCGTGGACCGCGCCCAGATCGAAGCGCAGGGTTACGGCGAAGCGAACCCGGTGGCGCCGAACGACAACTCGAGTGGCCGCCAGGCGAACCGGCGTGTGGAAATCGTCTTGTCGGACGAAAGCGGCGCGCTGAAAACGCGCTGATGCATCGTTGACTTCGTGCTGCCGAGGCAGCAATCAGGGGGCCGGTTGCAGGCATTGCGACCGGCCCCTTTTTCGTCGGGTTCGCCGAGGCAGGGCGCTCGTTGTCGGCCTTGCGTTGCCTACAGCGGCACCACGAAGTGATGCACGCCTTGCAGCTGCACCCAGTCCAGCGCTTGGCCGGGCAGCAGCACCGTAGCCTCTGCCGGCGCTGCAGTTCGCTGCAGCAGGAAGTGCATCTCGAGGCCGTCGCGCTTCAGTGTCAGTGTGGCCTGTGGCCAGTGGCTCGGAAGCCCCGGCTGCAGCCGCAACTGCTGCGGACCGAATTCCAGCCCGAAGATGGACTCGACCGCGGCGCGGTGCATCCACCCTGCAGCGCCGGTGTACCAGCTCCAGCCGCCACGCCCG
>JBBSCV010000163.1:0-8841 GCA_038249925.1 Burkholderiales bacterium | reverse complement strand
GGCAGCGCGCGCACGGCCCAGCCGATGTGCTTGCGCGCGCTGCGTACGCCGATGTGTTCGCCATACAGGCCGTAGTGCTGGTGCAGATGTTCGGTCAGCCAGCCTTGTACCTCGTGCGTGGCGGGCGGCGGCAGGTGCAGGCCCGTGGCCAGGAAGTGAGCGATCTCGCGGAATATCCACGGCCGGCCTTGCGCCGCACGGCCGACCATCAACGCATCGGCGCCTGTCGCGCGCAGCACCTCGCGCGCTTTTTCGGGGCTGTGGATGTCGCCATTGGCCACCACCGGAATGCGCAAAGCGGCCTTCACTGCGGCCACGGTGTCGTATTCCGCCGCACCCTTGTAGCCTTGCTCGCGCGTGCGGCCATGTACGGTGACCATGGCCACGCCGGCACTTTCGGCCATGCGCGCCAGCCGCACGGCGTTGCGCTCGGCTTCGCACCAGCCGGTGCGCATCTTCAAGGTGACGGGCACGTTCAGCGGCGCGCAGGCCGCCACCACCGCGGCGACGATGGCCACGGCCAGCGGCTCGTCCTGCATCAGCGCCGAGCCCGCCCACTTGTTGCACACCTTCTTGGCCGGGCAGCCCATGTTGATGTCGATGATCTGCGCACCACGGTCGATGTTGTAGCGCGCGGCGTCGGCCATCTCGGCGGGATCGACACCCGCGATCTGCACCGCAATCGGCGCTGGTTCGCCTTCGTGGTCGGCGCGGCGAGAAGTTTTCAGACTGCCCCAGAGCTCGCGTTTGCTGGTGACCATTTCGCTGACCGCGTAACCCGCCCCCAGGCTGCGGCACAGCATGCGGAAGGGGCGGTCTGTGACACCGGCCATCGGTGCGACGAACAAGGTGTTCGGCAGTTCGATGGAGCCGATGCGCATGGAGATGGTGCCAGAGGGGGTGCTGAAAAATGAGGCGCGAGTATAGCCAGCGCCCAGACGGTGCAGATAATGCGCCCACTCATGGAAGCTTGGCTGTTGTCTCTGCTGCAGACCCTGTCGGTGCCCGAATACGGCCTGCTGGCGGTGTTCTTGGTGGCGGCGCTGTCGGCCACGCTGCTGCCCATGGGCAGCGAGTTCGCGGTCATCGGTCTGATCAAGCTCAACCCCGATCTCTTCTGGCCCGCGGTGCTGGTGGCCACGGCCGGCAACACGCTGGGCGGGGCCGTGAGCTGGTGGATGGGCTACGGTGCCGAGACGCTGTATGAAAAAGTGAAGCACAAGCGCCTGCAGCTGAGGGCGCTGAACTGGCTGGAGCGTCTCGGCCCCAAGGCCTGTCTGTTCAGCTGGCTGCCTGCCGTGGGCGACCCGCTGTGCGCCTTGGCCGGCTGGCTGAAGCTGCCGTTCTGGCCTTGCGTGGGCTACATGGCCATCGGCAAGTTCGCGCGCTATCTCGTGATGACGGTGCTGCTGCTGTGGGTCTTCCCCGGGCCGCTGTCGGCGTAGGCACTGCAGGCCAGGTGCCCTTGCCGCGACAATGCGCGCCTTCCCGCATGCCGCCTTCAACGCACCCATGAACACCGCCACCCCCGCCTACGAACAGCTGGCCTCGACCTGGACGCGCCTGCACCATCTGGAACATCTGCAGTCCATCGCCGGCTGGGACCATGCGGCGAACATGCCGCCCAAGGGCAACGAAGCGCGCGCATCGGCCATGGCCGAGATGGCCGCACTGCTGCACCGCATGCGCACCGACGCCGCCGTGGGTACAGAGTTGCAGCGCGCCGAGCAGGAACCGCTGGACGAACTGCAGCGCGCCAACCTGCGCGAAATGCAACGCCAGTGGCAAGCCGCCACGGCCCTGCCCGAGGCCTTGGTGCAACAGCAGCAGATGGCCGCCTCGCGCTGCGAACATGCCTGGCGCGAACAGCGCCCGGCCAATGACTGGGCCGGCTTCGTCAGCAACCTGAAACCCGTGCTGGCGCTGGCGCGCCAGGAAGCCGCGCTGTTGGCCGAAAAGACCGGCGCACGCAAGTACGACGCGCTGATGGACCGCTTCGAGCCCGGCATGACCTGCGCCAAGGTCGACCGTGTTTTCGGCGAAGTGCGGCAGTGGTTGCCCGGCCTCATCCAGCAGGTGCTGGCCCGGCAGGCGCAGGAACCCGTGCACTTGCCGGTGGGCCCCTTCGCGCAGGCCAGCCAGCGCGCGCTGTGCGAGCAAGTGGTGCGCCTGCTGGGCTTTGATTTCGAGGCCGGCCGGCTGGACGTCAGCACCCACCCTTTCTGCGGCGGCGTGCCTGAAGACGTGCGCCTGACCACGCGTTTTCGCGACGACGAGTTCCTCACCGGCCTGATGGGCACCATCCACGAAACCGGCCACGGCCGCTACGAGCAGAACCTGCCGCGCGCGCTGCTGGGGCAGCCGGTGGCGCAGGCGCGCAGCATGGCGCTGCACGAAAGCCAGAGCCTCAGCTTCGAGATGCAACTCGGCAGCCACCCGGGTTTCGTGGCCCGGCTGGCACCGCTGGTCACGCAGGCCTTCGGTGAACAACCGGCCTTCACGGCGCAGAACCTGCACCGCCTGATCACGCGCGTGAAGCCCGGCTTCATCCGTGTCGACGCCGACGAGGTCACCTACCCGGCACACGTCATCCTGCGCTACGAGATCGAGCGCCCGCTCATCGAAGGCGAGATCGAGCCCGAAGACGTGCCGGCCCTGTGGGACGCCAAGATGATGGAACTGCTGGGCGTGGACACACGCGGCAATTTCAAGGACGGACCGATGCAGGACGTGCACTGGCCCGCAGGCATGTTCGGCTATTTCCCCTGCTATTCACTCGGCGCCATGTATGCCGCGCAGTGGTTCGCCACCATGCGCCGCGCCATGCCTGACATGGATGCGCGCATCTGCTCGGGCGACCTGGCCCCGGTGTTCGGCTGGCTGAACGACAACATCTGGAGCCAGGCCAGCCGCTGGCCCACCGACGAGCTGGCGCAGCGTGCCAGCGGCGAGCCGCTGAACGCGGCGCACTTCAAGGCGCACCTGGAAGCGCGCTACCTGGGCTGAATCAGCTGCAGGGGGGTCACCGCAAGGGTCCCCCGAGCACATCGCCGCACGGGTCTGCGTGGCAATTACCGAGGCAACGGCAAGCCGTCGAGCGAGCGTCCGTCATCGCGCTCGGTGGGCGCCTCGGCGCGTGTCAAGGTCATGAAGTCGGTGTGACTCATTTCTTCGATGACGACCGTGCGCTCCATGTCGAAGGGCACGTTGTCCAGCGTCGAATGCTGTGCCTCCAGCAGGTCCATCACGCGCTGCAGCAGGTCTTGCAGCGGCGCGTCGTCCTCGGGCAGCGGCAGGCTGCCCAACTGCGAGGCAATGCGGCGCAACCAGTGCGGCTGCACCTTGTCGAACGCCGCCATGCCGTCGGACAACAAACCCTTCTCCAGCGCCGTCAGGTGGGGCAGCACCTCGCGCGAACCTCGCACGCGGTCCAGCAGGCGGGTCAGCGACGCCGCCATCAGGCGGCTGCGCAGGCGGTCGGCCGGAAGCTCTGCGGCGCGGGTGGGCGGGTGCGTGCTTGCGTTCATGGCGGCGGGGCTCTGGCTGCAGCGTGGTGTTGCCCGTTACCGGGCGCTTGGGCGTTGATGGTGCCGCAAGCCGGGCCACCACGCCTGCCAGCGCAGGTGGCCAGGTCGTGAAACTTCCTCACACTGGCCGCGCCAGCGCCTGTTCCAGGTCGTTCAGCACCTCGTCCAGGCGCTGCAAGGCCAGGCCGGCGCGGGTGGTCGGCCTGGGCCGCTGGCGCCGGCGCGGGTGCAACAACTTCCGATGCGCGTCGTCCAGCACCGCTTCGTCCAGCACCAGGCCATGCCGGGCCAGCGTGGTGCGCAGCGTGCTGCGGCGTGAACGCAAGTCGGCACGGGTGTGCTGATAGGCGTGCTCGGCCAGGAGGCGGCGCTGTGAATAACCGAAGGTGTTGGCCAGGAACATCTCGGGGTCGCGATGGTCGGGCTCGAAGAGCAGGATCGACGTGCCGGGGTGGCTGGCCTCGTAGCCCTTCAGGCCCAGTTCGAGTCGGGAATGAATCAGCGAGCGAAAGGTCTGGCTCAGCACCACCGGCAGGCCGCCATCGACCAATGCGGGTATACGTTGCTGCCCGCCCAGCACGCGGTGCGGGCGTGCGCCATTGGATGCCGCGCTGGCATCGAAGGGCACCAGCGGGTTCAGGCACAGCATCAGGTCGAGGCCAGCGTCCAGCAGCACGCGGGCGTGCAAGGTCTTCTTCAACGCGCCGTCCGCATACCAGCGGCCGTTGATGGGTTCTGGCGGAAACAGGCCCGGCAGCGCGGCGCTGGCGGCCACGGCCTGCGAAATGGGCACGTGGTCCCAGCCGGGCAGGCCGAAGGGCGCGGCTTCGCCGCTGTCGAGGTCGGTGGCCACCAGCACCAGCCTGCGCTTCAAGCGCCTGAAGTCGTTCGTGCGGCCAGGCGCGGAAAACACCAGCGCCAGCTGCCGTTGCAAGGCCGCACTGCTGAAGAGGCCCGCGGGCAGAGCGCGGCCCAGACATTCGGCCGCAGACAAGAGGCTGCGGCGCTGCACCGCCACGCCGTAGCCTGCCTGCAGCAGCAGGCCCGGCACCGCCGCCAGACGCCGGGCATATTCACCCAACGCAGGACGGAAAAACAGACTCGGGCGGATGAGGTCGCTGGCCGGGCCGGCGTTTTCGACGAAAGAGGTGCACAGCTGGCGCGGCGACATGCCGTTGGCCAGGCCCGCCGCGATGAAGCTGCCGGCCGAGACACCGACATAACCATCCAGCCCTGTGAAGTCGACGCCGGGCAGCGCCTCAGACAGCGCGCACAGCGCCCCAATCTCGTAGATGGCGCCCAGCGGCCCGCCCCCGGCCAGGGCCAGGCCTATGCGCGGGGGAGACAAGGGCACGGTCGGGCGCTAGCGCGATCAGTAAGCGGTCTTCGCCGCCGTCTTGCGAGCGCGCTTCACGGGGGCCTTGGCGGCTGGCTTGGCTGCCCTGGCCGCTTTGGCAGGCGCAGCAGCCTTGGCCGTCCTCACCGACTTGGTGGCCTTGGTGGCATTCGTGGCCTTCGCCGTCGCCTTGCTGGCGCTACCCCGGCCGAGCCTGGCCACGGCGGCGGCCAGCGCGTCCACGCGCTGCACCAGCGCGTCCACATCCTTGGCCGTCGGCACGCCCAGCTTGTTCAGCGCCTTGGCGGTGCGGGCCTCGAAGATGGTCTCGAGCTTGTCCCAGTTCTGGCCGGCCTTGGTGCTGACGGTGTCGGCCATCGCGCTCATCTTGCCTGTGACTTCGCTGATCTTGTCTTCGGCCATGCCCTGCGTCTTCTTCTGCAGGCTCATGCCTTCCTTGACTAGCGCATCGAAGACCTTGCCGCCCTCTTCCTGGGCCTTGCTGAAGGCACCCATGCCGGCCAGCCAGATCTGCTGGGCCGAGTCTTTCACGGCACCGGCCAGTTGGCTGTGCCTGGCGTTGTCAGGGGTGCTGCTGGCAGCGGATTTCGTCTTCTTGACCATGGGAGGCTCCTTCTCGTTTGGGGCGTGATGCCGTGCCGGGAATATAGGGTTCCCCCCTGGGGCGCGCAGCCTAAAGTTCTAGTGAGACGGCTCTATGCTTTGCGCCCATCGGGCCACCCCCGGGGACCCAGCCCCCAAGGCCCCAGGCCCACAACGACAGGAGAGCTGCATGCATTATTTCGTGACCGGCGCCACCGGCTTCATCGGCAAACGTCTGGTCAGGGCGCTGCTGGCGCGCAAAGGCGCCAAGGTGCATTTCCTGGTGCGGCCGGGCAGCGAGGGCAAGCTCGCCGCGCTGTACGAGTTCTGGGGCTTGAGCGGTGCCGGCAAGGCCCGTGCGCAGCCGGTGACGGGCGACCTCACGGCGAAGAAGCTGGGTGTGGCGGCTGACACGATGAAGGCGCTCAAGGGCCACATCGACGCCGTCTATCACCTGGCTGCCGTCTATGACTTGGGCGCCGACGCCGAAAGCCAGACGCAGGTGAACATCGAGGGCACGCGAAACCTGGTGGAATTTGCGAAGGCGGTGGATGCGGGGCATCTGCACCACGTCAGCAGCATTGCGGCCGCGGGCCTGTATGAAGGTGTGTTCCGCGAAGACATGTTCGAAGAAGCGGAAGGCCTGGACCACCCGTACTTCATGACCAAGCACGAGAGCGAGAAGATCGTGCGCAAGGAATGCAAGGTGCCGTGGACGGTGTACCGCCCGGCGCTGGTGGTGGGCGACAGCAAGACCGGCGAGATGGACAAGATCGACGGGCCCTACTACTTCTTCAAGCTGATCCAGCGCATGCGGCAGATCTTGCCGCCGTGGCTGCCCAGCGTGGGCATCGAGGGTGGACGCATCAACATCGTGCCGGTCGATTTCGTGGTGACCTGCATCGACCACATCAGCCACACCAAGACCGACCACACCGGCAAGTGCTACCACCTCGTCGACCCCAAGGGCTACCGCGTGGGCGACGTGCTCGACATCTTCAGCAAGGCCGCGCATGCGCCCAAGATGAACCTCTTCGTCAACGCCGCCTTGCTGGGCTTCGTGCCCAAGAGCGTGAAGAAGGGAATGATGGCGCTGGCCCCGGTGCGCCGCATCCGCGCTGCGGTGCTGAAGGATCTGGGGCTGCCAGACGACATGTTCACCTTCATCAACTTCCCCACGCGCTACGACCGGCGCGAGCTGGACGCGGTGCTCAAGGGCAGCGGCATCGAGTGCCCGAACCTGCACGACTACGCCTGGGTGCTGTGGGACTATTGGGAACGCCACCTCGACCCCGACCTCTTCATCGACCGCAGCTTGAAGGGCAATGTCTCCGGCAAAGTGGTGCTGGTGACGGGCGGCAGCAGCGGCATCGGCCTGGCCGCAGCGCACAAGTTCGCCGAAGCCGGCGCCACCACCCTCATCTGCGGGCGTGACCAGGACAAGCTGGACGAAGCCTGCGCCGAAGCAAAGACCAGGGGCCACAGCTTCGTGGCGTATTCGGTGGACATCGCCGACATGGCCGACTGCGACAGGTTTGTTCAGCAACTCATCACCGACCACGGCGGCGTCGACTTCCTCATCAACAACGCCGGCCGCAGCATCCGCCGCGCCATCGAGAGCAGCTACGACCGTTTCCACGACTTCGAACGCACGATGCAGCTGAACTACTTCGGCTGCCTGCGCGTGACCATGGGCCTGCTGCCCGGCATGGTGGCGAAGAAAAAGGGCCACGTCGTCAACATCAGCAGCATCGGCGTGCTGACGAACGCACCGCGCTTCAGTGCCTACGTGGCCAGCAAAGCTGCGCTGGACGCGTGGACGCGCTGCGCGAGCAGCGAGTTTGCCGACCAGGGCGTGAGCTTCACCACCATCAACATGCCGCTGGTGCGCACGCCGATGATCGCGCCCACCAACATCTACAACAACGTGCCCACGCTGAGCCCGGAAGAGGCCGCCGACATGGTGGCGCAGGCCTGCATCAGCAAGCCGGTGCGCATCGCCACGCGACTGGGCGTTTTCGGCGAGGTGCTGCACGCGCTGATGCCGCGGGTGGCGCAGATCGGCATGAACACCACTTTCCGCATGTTCCCGGATTCGTCGGCATCCAAGGGCGACAAGAGCGCCAAGCAGCCGCTCAGCGCCGAGGCGGTGGCGGTGCAGCAACTGATGCGCGGCATTCACTTCTGAGACCGACATCGGACAGCCCGCCCCGCCGGCTTGCAGGCTGGCTGCAGCAAGCGGCCGTTCGTCGCAGGCACACGCATGCAGCCGCGCGGGCATGCAGAATGCGCGGCATCGCACAAGGAGCACGAAATCCATGGCCTCAACACCCTCCGGCGCCGGCCCGAACCGGCGTGCCCTGCTGACCCTGCCGCTGCTGCCGCTGCTGGCGATGGCCGGCCTGCCAGCGCACGCCGCGCCTCAGAACATCCGCAAGCTGGGCGTGTTTTCCCTGCTCGGTGATGGCCTGCAACTCGTTTTTGCGGCGCCTGTGACCGACACGCGGCTCGACCGCAACCTGCGCGAGTCGCTGCCCACGCGCGAAATCGGCTTCGACCAGTCCGCGTTGCGCGCCGTCACGAAGGTGATGAACGCCCGCCACCCGAATGCGCAGTTGCAGATGTTCCGCGCCACCACGCCGGTGCCACTGGAAGACCAGCGCACGGTGGCCGACGGCGCCGCGCGCGCCGAACTGCCGGCCTGGGTCATCGAGGCCATCAACCGCAACGGGCTCACGCACATCCTGCTCGTCACGCGCAACCGCGGCGATGCGCGTTTCCCCGTGTCAGACGGCTTCAGCGTCGGCCGCGGCACGGTGGAAGGCATCGGCTACTACCTGGACAACACCACCGAGCTGAAAAACACCGACACCGCTCTGCCGTCAACAGGCTTCCTCGGCGCCTTCATGATGGTGCGCGTGCAGCTGATGAACGTGAGCACGGGCGACATCGTTGGCAGCGAAACCATACGCGTCGGCCGCATCTATGCAGGCCGCAAGGACATCGAAGCCGAGAACATCTGGAACGCGCTGGGCCCGGTCGAGAAAGTCGAAGTGCTGCGCGACCTGGTGCAAAGCAACATGGAGCGCGTGCTCCCCGCCGTGCTGGGCGGCTGAGTCTTCAGCCGAGCGGCGGGGCGCTCAGCAGCCAGCAACCAGCGGTCGGCCGTCAGCCGGCCGCCACCTGCAGCACCAGCTTGCCGAAGTTCTCGCCGGTGAAGAGCTTGGGCAGCGCTGCGGGGAAGGCGGCGACACCGCCTTCGACCACGTCTTCCCTGCTCTTCATGCGGCCGTCTTTCAGATAACCGGCCATCTCGGCCACCGCGAGGTGGTAGCGGTCGGCGTAGTCGAAGACGACGATGCCTTCCATGCGCGC
>JBBSCV010000162.1:0-8856 GCA_038249925.1 Burkholderiales bacterium | reverse complement strand
GCTCTGCCCACCCTCGACCAGCCGCACCGCTTCCTGCCTGAACTCCAGCGTGTAGCGCGCCCGCACTGTCTTCGTCATTTCCGTTCTCCTTGCTTGCATTGAAACACTCAGCAAGGGGTACGTTTTTCGGGGGCGAGGTCACCTTGCGCCAAAGGCACCGACATGTCAGTCGTCGCGCAAGCCTGGTGCGCATTGCGCAGTGCACATGGCTCCTGGCGCATGACGGGCCAAACGTGCCAACCCTCCTTCCAACCACTGCCTATCGGCCTTGAAAGAACAATCGATGACACCCGGTGAAAGAGGCAGCCGCGCCCCTGCAATGAACGGATCCGCAATGCGACCCACTCCAACAGCCGGGATTACTGGCCTGTGG
This sequence comes from Burkholderiales bacterium, assembly GCA_038249925.1. Classification (GTDB taxonomy): domain Bacteria; phylum Pseudomonadota; class Gammaproteobacteria; order Burkholderiales; family Burkholderiaceae_C; genus Rubrivivax. The sequence continues at coordinate 8,483 of JBBSCV010000162.1, read as the reverse complement.
CCAGGCTGTGTACGCGCCGCTTGGCTGTGCGCGGCGATGTCGATGCTTGCCGCTTGTGGCGGCGGCGGCGACGACAAGGGCGGCCCGGGGCCGGCGGGCGCCGAACTCCAAGTGGCCGTGGTTTTCCCAGGGGCGAGCACTGGGCAAACCCGGTTCGTCAGTTCGCAGCCGAGCGGCATCGACTGCGGCCTTACCTGCAGCACCCGCTTCGCGCTGGACACCTCTGTTACCCTGACAGCCGCCGTGCCCAGCGGGTTCAGGCTTTCGGGCTGGGGCGGCGCCTGCAGCGGCACGGTCGTGACGTGCACGGTGCGCATGAGCGGTGCGCGTTCCGTGACGCTCACCTACGTCGTCGCGCCGCTCGCCAGCGGCTGGACCGATTTCGAACTGCTGGGTGCAGCCGACGCTGGCGGCGCGCGGGTCGGCATCGACGGGGCAGGCCGCGCCACGGCGGTGTGGCTGCAGCGCGATGCCGGGGTGTCACGCCGCAGCGTCTGGACCAGCCGCCGGGCGGCGAGTGGTCAGCGCCTGCACTGCTCGAATCGATCGACACCGACTTCGTCGATGTGGCAGTGGCTGTCGATGCCAGCAGTGGCCGCCGCGTGGCTGTGTGGCGCGGTGCCACGAGCCGCCAGGTGTTCGCCCGCGCGGCCGACGCTGCCGGCGTGTGGGGCACCCCGACGCTCATCAACGGTCCGGGCAACAACATCAACGACCTGCAGGTCGGCATCGACAGCAGTGGTAACGCCGTCGCGGTGTGGTCGCAGACACCCAGCGGCAGCACGGTGACCAGCATCTGGTCGAACCGAGCCGGCAGCGCCGGCTTCTGGCAACTTGCCACCCAGGTGGCCGTGGCTGAGAACGACCGCCAGGACCTCGACCCCTCACTGGCCGTCAGCGCCAATGGCCAGGCGTTCTTGGTGTGGACACGCAACGGCAGCGGCGTCATGGCCAGCCAGGCGGGCCCGGCGGGGCCCTGGAGCACGCCCAGCGTGCTGGCCGCGGGTGCCATGAGCACGGGCGTTGCCGCACCGCGCGTGGCGGCCGACGCCAACGGCCACGCCATGGCGGTATGGGCGCAGGGTGCCCGCAACGGCAGCAACCAGATCGAGACCACGCTCGCGGCCAGGCGTTTCGCCAGCGGCGCCTGGCAGGGCAGCGCCGCCTTGCTGTACACGCCGGTGGTGACCCCGTTGCTCAGTGACGTGCGGCTCTCGGTCAACGGCACCGGGCAATTCGTGGCCATCTGGGCCCAGGCCGATGCCAGCATTCGTGCAGTCCAAACCGATGCGGCGGGCACGTGGGGCGCTGCGCCTGTCGTGCGAGCCGCAGGTCTGGAATTGCTCAGCCCGCCGCAGATCGGCCTGGACGCGGCTGGCGGCGCCTATGCCACCTGGGTCGAACGTTCTGCCAGCAGCGCTGGCACCGCCGAGTTGTGGTCCAACCGCCTGACCGCAGGCGGCACGTGGCTGCCAGGCGCGGCGCAAAGGTTCACACCCGATGCCGCCGGCGACCCGCGCATCGCCATGAACGACCGCGGTGATGCCGCCATCGCTTACTCGGGCTCAGGGTCGCGCGTGAACGTCTATCACTTGACGACTGCCCGCTGATGCCGATGGTGGCGCCCGCACCTGTCCTCTGCGCGCCTTGAGCCCGGCGGAAATGCCCTTCACGCTATTTCCGCTTTCAAGGCTGCAGCTTAAGCAGCTGGCCGCGGCGCATGAACCGCAAGATCTTGCCGTTCGAGCCGAGCTCGGGTCATTTCCCCCACCCTTCGTCGCAGCACGGGCCTTGAAGCTGGCGGCAGAGGCCGAACCCGGCCCTTGGTTGACCGCGTTTCTTATCGTGAGGACTGACGATCTGAGAATCGTCGGAGCCTGTGGTTTCAAGGCCGGCCCGAAGAACGGCCGCATCGAAGTTGGCTACGGCGTTGCTCCCGCAGCGAGGGGCGGCGGGGCTGCCACGATGGCACTCACGCTGCTGACCGGCATCGCCTTTGAAGCGGGCATTTCCGAGGTGCTTGCCGAGGTCTTGCCTGAAAACATGGCCTCCACGCGCGTGGTGCAAAAGGCGGGGTTCGCCCGTGCAGGCTCGCGAACTGATGAAGACAATGAGTACGTCATTCAGTGGCTCTGCCGCAGTGGAACGCCTCGCCGAGCAGATTCATTCGGCGCCACTTGAGGCCTGCTCCGCGACGGCGTACAGCGCTTCGTTGCAAGGTGCATGGCTTGCGGTGTGAACACAGGAACACTGAGTTTTCACCCACCACACGAGTTGACAACGATGAGCCCGCAGAACAAGTTTCCTATCCTCTGCTGCGGCTGGGGGCTGGCTGCGCCAGGCGTCGTTGAACCGCAAGATCACGCTTGGGGCGCACCGCCAAGCTTTGGCGCGCCGCTGAGGCAGGGGCGGCGGGCTGTCAAGCCCAGCGAATGAAGTTGCGCCTCAAGCTTTTCGACGTTGCCCCACGGAAGAATGGGCGAATTCTTCCTCTCGTCTGGCGGGTTTGCGAAGAGGCCGTCTGACCAGCCGCCGAAACCAACCAGCGGAAGCAACGGTCGCTTGTGCAGCCAGGCCAAGCAAACTTCGGAAATGGTGCCGGCTCTGCCGCCAATGACCAGGCACGCCACTCCGGCAAGGGCCATGAGCAGGTTGCGCGCGTCGCCCATGCCGCAAGACACGACGACGGTTGCAGGCCAGTCGGGCGGCGGCATTTCGCCGGGGGGCACGATGCTCAGCACCATGCCGCCAGCAGCAATGGCTCGCTCTGCGGCTACTCGCGTTGCCGGGCTTCCGCAGCCGCTGACCAAGGTGATGCCGAGCCTCGCCAAAAGAGCACCGGCGTCGCCAGCGAGTTCCTAGGCTGAAGAACCCGGCTCAGCGCTGCCGAGCACACAGACTTGAGGGTGCCGGATGGATATCGGCTGCGTGGATGTCATGGAGGTTCCTATCTTGGTTGAGTCGCTGCATGGCCTGGCGCGTTGATCCCCCGACCGGCCCACAGACGGCCAGAGAGACCTGGGCGTTGCGTCAGAGGGTGATGCCGACCAGTTCAGCGCTCCGGCGTGGGCTCACGAGGTTGACGCGGCCCGGTTTGCCATCGGCACCCGGCTGGCGCTCGGCGCCTTCCATGATCGCGGCCTTCAACTGCACGGGGGACAGGCCTGGCTTGAGCGCCAGCAGCTTGGCCGCCAGGTTGGCGACCTGCGGGCTGGCCATGCTGGTGCCGCTGAGCTTCATGCGGACGCCACCGGGCACCGGCGACTCGACCTCGAAGCCGTTGGCGTGCACGGCCACGGTCTTGCCGAAGGTCGAGAAGCTGGTTTCAGTGCCGGCGCGGTCGACGGCGCCGACGGTGATGAGGTTGGGCAGTTGAAGACCTGCCGGGATGTATTCCTCGAAGTCGGCGCTGTTGTCCTCGTTGCCGGAACCGGCGACGAACAGGATGCCCGGCGCGCCGGCAATCGCCGCCCTCAGCGCATCACGCTCGATGCTGAACAAGCGCAGTGCTTCGGCCTTGCGCGCCTGAGCGTCGCCGCCCTGGTTGTGAAAGGCCAGGGCGATTTCATAGGCGCTGGGGCCGTAGCGCCAGCTCATGTTGACGACCTGCACGCCGCTCTTCTTGAAGCCTTCAACCATCGCTACGTAAGCCGTGGCAGTGGCCTTCGATCGCGCTTCGGTCGGCAGCGTCGGCAGCGGCTGGTGGCTCCACAACATGGTGGCGGCATAGACGCTGGCAAAGGGGTTGCCGTCGACAGCGATACCGGCCACGTGAGTGCCATGGGCGTACAAGCCGGCGAGCTGTGAATCGGTGATGAAGGCCTTGACCTCGTCGGCCTTCAGTGCCGCGATGCGCGCACGGTACGCACGGGCTTCTGGCGTGTCGAGCGCAGCGCGCTGGTCCATCGAGCCCTTGATCGTTTCGCGCAGTTGCGCCCATCGCGGTTCAGCATCGCCCAGCGGACGCAGCAGCGCGGCGGCGGGCTTGCCGTCTTCGTCGAAAGCCATGCCGCGTGCCGTGGCGGTCTTGAAGAGTGCCAGATCGACGCCGGAATCCCACACCGCCACCGTGACCGGTTTGGCGCTGGCGCCAGGCGCAATCGCAAACGTGCGCGGCGTCCAGATGTCCGGTTTGGCGACGCTGCGCGCCTGGGCGTCGATGACCGCTTGCAGGCCGGCCACCAACGCAGCTTTGTTGGGGCCGATCATTTCAAGCTGCGCGCGCGTCTGGACGATGGCCAGTGCCACGGTCTCTGGCACCACCATGTTGCCGTTGCGCGCCATCACGTCCAGTTGCGACTGAAACGCGCCTTTGATGAGCTCGGGGCTGAAGGTCTCCAAGCCACCTTTGGTGGATTTGATCGCGTCCTGCACCGTCTCCCACGGCAGTGCCGCAAAGCGCCTTTGCACTTCGGACCGCACCCAAGCGCTGTCGCGCTGGCCGCTGCGCTGCTCGGCCAGCAACTCGGCAATCAAGCCACTGGTGAGCTGGACGCTTGCCTTTGCTTGCTGGGCCCGTGTTTTGGCGGTCCAGCCCGGCACCGCGGCCCAGTCTTCCTTGAGCTGGGCAATGGCCGTCATCGCGCCGTAGTACTTGCGCTGCGTGGCCGCGTCGCGGATGTCGAAGCCTGACAGATCAGCGCGCAACGCGGTTTCAATGGGCGCGGCCAACGCGCGCACTTCGGCCAACGGCGCAGTCAGGTACTCACTCGGCAGCCTGGCCAGCGTGACGGTGCGGCGTGGCAACTGGTCGGCCTGGGTGATGACTTGGCGAACCCCAGACGGGGAGGCACTGGGGGTGTCTTGTGCAATCGCCAAGCCGACATGGCCGGCAAGGATGGCCGCCATTGCGGCCAGGGTGAAGACAGAGTGCGTCATGGGGGTGGTTTCCAAACTGTGGTTGATCAGCGCACGGTACGAAAAGCTAGAGCAGACTCACAGCGCGGTGCGATGAACGGGGCAGCGTCAGCGCTGAACCCCCCGAAGTCACGGACAGGCTGTACTTACCGCATCGCCTTCGGCCCACGCGCCGGCCAGAAGATGATGACGGTGCGCGCCGCAATGCCGAGGGACGCAGACATCAAGCAGACGCTGTGCGCCGACATCGATGGGTTCAGCTTGCACGCGGCCGTGCGCTGCAGCGCCGACGACCGCCAGGCGCAGGAACAACTGTGCCGCTACATCACGCGCCCGCCTTGCAGGCCGCGCCCGGCCAGTGGCCGGACCCCTCGCCAGGCACAAACCGTCCACCGGACTGTTTATGTCCGGGCTCGGCTTTGGCCAACGAGCCCGTGCAAACCAACGCCGCCGGGCAAGTCGTGCTCAAGCACCATGACGGTAGCGCCGAAGAGCGCTGTGCACGGCCAGGCGTTGCCACTGGTGGTGGTGTCGCATGGCACCGGCAGTTCTTTCCTGGGCCACCCAGCGACAGCAGCGGCGCTGGCCGACGTGGGCTATGTCGTGGTGGCTGTCACGCACACCGGCGACAACTATGCCGACCAGAGCCGCAGCGTTTTCATCAAGGACCGCCCGCAACACATCAGCCGCGCAATCGACCACATGTTGTCGACCTGGGAGAGCCGGTCGGCCATCGATGCAACGCGCATTGGCGTTTTCGGCTATTCCGCCGGCGGCTTCACGACCCTGGTCAGCGTGGGGGGCATTCCCGACTTTTCAAGCTTCGACCCCATCTGCCAGCAGCACCCGGGCGACTTTGCGTGCCAGCTGGTGGCCAGGGTCGGTCAGGCGCCGGCCACCATGCCTGATTCACGCGAAGACGTTGTTCTGCCGCACCCGCGCTACGCCGAGGCGGCGCGCAAGGCTCTGCCCGAGGCACCTGACTATCGCGTCGTGGCGAATGCCGGTCACTTCGACTTCATGCCGCCTTGCAGCAAGGCGCTCTCCGACATTGCCCCCGCCATCTGCACCAGCGCCCCGGGCTTCGACAGAGCTGCGTTTCAGCAGACTTTCAATGCGGCGGACATTGCGTTCTTCGGCAGGCGCAGAAGCCAGTGCAGCCGGGCTGAGATGGCGGTGCCCCTGCAACGGCCCCATCCTTGTGATCGACCCGAACAGGCACCCGCAGCTCAGCCGCTGATCACGACCCGCGCGATGCCACCGCGAGAAAGTCCGAATCGGTAGACGGAGCGGCCTGCTTCCAGCGCCACATGCATGCTGAGGACGCCGCCAAAGATTCCATCATCGGCGTGTTGGATGACCTTCCAGGTACCGCCGTCGTCATCTGAAATCGCTACACGCAGCGGCTGGCGAGCATCCGTCTTGCGGTAGCCGGCGGTGACCCAGCGGTTCGGCTTGGAGGGGTCGTTCAGCACGTCGAAGTAGAAGCGGTATTCGTTGTTCACGAAGACGGGGGTCCAGGTGCGGCCGTCGTCACGGGTCTGGATGATGCCGCCCTCGCCGCACACCAAAGCCCGTTGCGGCTGCGCGGCAACCAGCTTCACGGAAGTGGCCACACTCGGACTCGGCATCAGCCGACCCCACTCAGCAAGACTCACGCCGCGCCAGCGGCCCAGCACCAGTTGCTCCAATGCATTCTGGCCGCCAAACCAGACGTCGCCACTCGGGCCGAGTGTGAGCGCCGGCATGCCGGTGCTTGCCATCCCCCACGAACCGACGCGCAACGCCCAGGACCTGCCACCGTCACTGGACTCCGCGAAACCGTAGGAAGTATTGGCAAGCAACCGGCCCCCATCTGGCAGCAGCGTCCAAGCCGTCTCAGGCCCCGAGCTGCCTCCGAAATTGCTGATCAACGGGCGCCAGCTTCGACCCGCATCGCTGGACTCGAACATGCCGTTGAACCGGCTGCTGGCCACGAGCGTTCCACCGCCCAGGCTGGCGGCGTCCACCAGGTCACGCCCCGCCAGGCCCAGCGCTTGCCAGCCCTGCGCGGTACGCAGGAACAAGCCATCGTCAGTGACGGCCATCGTGCCGGCTGCGCTGTCGCGCAAGCGCACGGTTTTGAGGCCCTGCGGTCCCTCGAAGCTGACCTGCAAAGTGGGGTCTGGATTCATCGATGCCTCTGAGCCGCCGCCGCAGCCGGCCAGCAGGGCAGCGCCGGCAAGAAGCAGATGCCGCCGCTCAGGAGAAGCTTCCGGCAGACGCGGGTGGGACAAGAGGAGTTTCATGGTGTCAGGAGGCGCCGCGGCCAAAGCTGGTGAGGTGTTGTGAACGAAAGAACCCTGCGTTGACCTGATGTCAAGGCTACCGAGTTAGCCCGAATTCCAGTCGTTGCTGGGTGCCGGGCGTGAAGATGCGGTAACTGCTTTTGAATCAATCGTCAGTGCCTGCGTTGTAGGTGAAGGTCCAGTTGCTGATGCCGCTGGACGTGAGGGTCGCGTCCCACGCCCGCCGAAGCGGCATTCCATCCCCAGGACAAGAAGGACGAGCCTTTGTCGGCTGTTTCCCAGATGCCTGCGGGGTCGACGCAAGGCGCTCAACGGTTGAGCAGGGGGTTTTTCTGCGCTTCGCCAGGCTTGCTGCAGAGGGCGTCGGACACGACACGGCCTGTCACGCTGAACGTTCCTGTGACGTAGCAGTTGTAGCGCTGTCCGTTCTTGGCAGTGGCCACGTACTGCGTGCGCAGGCCGTCATCTTGGCGGTTGCTGATGGTGAAGCTGCCACGTTCCAAGCCGAGTGCAAAGGCCGTGCGCTGCTCGATCAGGTCGGCGTTGACGGCGACAGACGCACAGCCCGAGAGAAGCGCAGCGGCTGAAGTCAGAGGTATCAAGAACTTGTGCATCGAGGGAATCTTCCAGTGGAGTGACTCGTGCAGATGCTAGTCATTCAGCCCCTGCAATTAAACAACACCAAAGGGCAGGTCAGACCAAGCCTTTGTCGCACCCGACGATCAGCAAGTGCGTGCGGTTGCGCGCGCCCAGCGTGTGCAGCAAAGCGGTGATGTGCAGCTTGACGGCTCGCTCGGCAATGCCCAACGCGCAAGCGATGCGCTTGTTGGGCTGGCCTTGCGCCACCAGCGCCAGCACCTGCAGTTGCCGCGCCGTGGGCCCGGCATCGTTCCGCGCGGCCGTGCCGTGCGGCCGCAGGCCGAACACCGGTTCGCCTTTGGCGATCGATCGCAACGCAGCCAGCAACTGTTCGAACGACTGCGACTTACCCAAAAACCCGCTCGTCCGCGCATTCGGTGAATTCAATTTCGGTGAAACCGATATCGAGGCCGGGTTCGAAGGTCACCCCTTTCAGTCGAACCCGCCCGGCAACCGTTTCGGCACCTTGAACCCGAACATTCCGCTGAACAACCCTTTCATTCCGGCGCCGCTGACCTCAGCCATCAACACCTTCAATGCCAACCCGGCGAACACGGTCATCAGTGAGGTGGTCTGGTGGCAGCGCTTCAACGATGCCGGTGGCCCGCGCGGTGCCGACAATTCGCGGCGCATGACACGCTCGGTGGTCGGCTTCACGGGCGACCTGGCGAGCCTCGGGTTCGTGCGCGATCTTCGCTG
>JBBSCV010000161.1:0-8881 GCA_038249925.1 Burkholderiales bacterium | reverse complement strand
GTTCGATGGCCGGCACGATGACGTCGACATTGAACGCCACCAGCAGGCCGAGCGCGCAACCGCCGAAGGTGCCGATGATGCCGCTGGTGGCGCCCTGCACCATGAACACGCCCATGATGCTGCCCGGGCTGGCGCCCAGCGTGCGCAGGATGGCGATGTCGGCCCGCTTGTCGGTGACCGTCATCACGAGCGTGCTGACGAGGTTGAAGGCCGCCACCGCGACGATGAGCGTGAGGATGATGAACATCAGCCGCTTCTCGATCTGCACCGCATCGAACCAGTTGCGGTTGGTGCGTGTCCAGTCGCGCACCAGCACGCTGCCGCCCATGCGCACCGTCAGATCGGCGGCGACGGTGCGTGCGGTGTGCACGTCTTCCAGCCGCAGCTGCACGCCGGTGGGGCCCAGCAGTTGAAACAGGCGCTGCGCGTCCTCGATGTGCAGCAGCGCCAGCGCGCTGTCGTATTCATAGTGGCCGGCCTCGAAGGTGCCCACCAGCGTCACCTGCTTCAGGCGCGGCACCACGCCGGCCGGTGTGACTTGTCCGCCGGGGGCGACGAGGGTGACCTTGTCGCCGATGCGCGCGCGCAGCATCCGTGCGAGTTCGGCGCCCATCACCACGTTCCATTCGCCTGGCTTCAGCAGCGCCAGCGTCTTCGCGTAGGTCCGCCCGATTTCGGTGACTTGGCCTTCTTCGGCAGGCTCGATGCCGCGGATGATTGCGCCCCGCATCTCGTCGCCACGGCCCACCAGGGCCTGGGTGCTGACATAAGGTGCCACGCCGATGACACGCTTGTCTTCGCGCGCCTGTGCCGCCGTGGCGCGCCAGTCGGGCAGCCCGGCGCCCTGAACATCGAAGACCTCGATATGCGGAATGACGCTGAGCATGCGGTCGCGCACTTCCTTCTGGAAGCCGTTCATCACGCTCAGCACGATGATCAGCGCGGCCACGCCCAATGCGATGCCCAACATCGACACGCCGCTGATGAAGCTGATGAAGCCGTTGCGGCGGCCGGCGCGGCCAGCACGCGTGTAGCGCCAGCCGATCTGCCACTCAAAAGGAAGGTTCATGGGGGGCGGGTGTCATGGGTCGCGCATGCTAGCCCAGGGTCTGACTCGTCAGAACCTGCGGGGTGGTCGGCAAGGCAGGCGGCAAGCTAAGCGGCACGGCAGGCGGCAAGGCAGGCGGTGCTTTGCGGCCCGGATAATGCCGCGATGCATTTGTTGATCCCGTTCGCTGCGCCGCTCTCGGAAGCCGGCCGTGAGGCTGCCGCGACGCTGGCGCTGCCCCATTTGCAGGCGCTGCTGTCGCGCTGCACCGAGACGCAGCGCGACAGCGCCGATGAATGGAGTTTTTCGCCGCCGCATGAACGCGCCTTGGCGCTGGCCCTGGGCTGGCAGGGCGCCGATGGGCTGCTGCCCTGGGCGGCCCGGGCTGCAAAGGCCGATGGCATCGCGACCGCCGACCAGGCCTTTGGGCTGGTGACGCCGTCTCACTGGCATCTGGGCACCGATCAGATCAGCCTGCTCGACCCCGCCGGCCTGATGCTGGACGAAACCACGGCGCGCGCGCTGTTCGAAGTCATCGCGCCCCTCTTCACCAGCGAAGGTTTTGCCATGCACTACGCCACCGTGCAGCGCTGGTATCTGGCGCATGAATGCCTGACCGGCTTGGCCACGGCGTCCATCGACCGCGTGATTGGCCGCAATGTCGACGGCTGGATGGGCAAGGACCCCGCCGCGCAGCGCCTGCGTCGCATGCAGAGCGAGGTACAGATGCTGCTGTACACACACCCGCTGAATGATGAGCGCATTGCGCGCGGCTTGCTGCCGGTGAACTCTTTCTGGCTCAGCGGATGCGGCGTTACGCAGCCCGAAGCCGCCAACCCGCCCAGCATCGACGAGCGACTGCGCGGCCCCGCGCTGGCTGACGACTGGGCGGCCTGGTGCAAAGCGTGGCAGACGCTGGACGCCGGCCCGCTGGCCGCCCTGCGCGCAGAGGCAGACGCCGGCAAACCCGCCGTGCTCACGCTGTGCGGCGAACGCGCCTGGGCCCGCCTCGAGGTCAGGCCACGCAGCCTGACGCAGACTTTGCATCAGACATTGCGCGGCTGGTGGGCTCCCACCGCGCCTAACGCCGTGCTGGAGACCTTGTGACGAGTTCGCCAGAGCTGCTGCTGCGCGACGTGCCGCCCAGGGCCAGCTTCACGCTGGAACAAGCCGGCGTGCACCCGCTGCTGGCCCGCCTGCTGGCCGCGCGCGGGGTGCGTGCCGCCGCTGAGCTGGACGACAGCCTGGCCCACCTGCTGCCGCCTGCCACCATGAAGGGCACGGCAGAGGCCGGGCGCCTGCTGGCCGACGCCATCGCGCAGCGCCGGCGCATCTGCGTGGTGGCCGACTACGACTGCGACGGCGCCACCGCCTGCGCCGTGGCACTGCGCGGGCTGGCGCTGCTGGGCGCCCCGCGGGACACGCTGGGCTATGTGGTGCCAGACCGCGCGGTGCACGGCTACGGCCTCACGCCAGCGATCGTCGAACTCGCGCGCCACCAGCCTGGCGGCGCGCCGCACGTGCTGGTGACGGTGGACAACGGCATCGCCAGCCATGCCGGCGTGCAGCACGCGCGCGACCTCGGCATGCAGGTGCTGGTGACCGACCACCACCTGCCGGCCGTCATCGATGGCGCTATCTCGCTGCCCGCGGCCGATGTCATCGTCAACCCGAACCAGCCCGGCTGCAGCTTCGAGAGCAAGGCCATTGCCGGTGTCGGCGTGATGTTCTACGTGCTGCTGGCCACGCGCGCGGAGCAGCGTGCGCAGGGCCTTTATGGCGGCAGCGAAGGCCGCGAACAACCGCGCCTGGACCGCCTGCTCGACCTGGTGGCGCTGGGTACCGTGGCCGACGTGGTGAAGCTCGACGCCAACAACCGCCGCCTCGTGGCGCAAGGTTTGAAGCGGGTGCGCGCCGGACGCCTGCAGCCCGGGCTGGCGGCACTTTTCAAGGCTGCGGGCCGCGACCCGGCGCGCGCCGCCGGCTTCGACTTCGGCTTCGCGCTCGGCCCGCGAATCAACGCCGCGGGCCGGCTGGCAGACATGACGCTCGGCATCGAATGCCTGTTGACCGATGACGCCGGCCGCGCGGCCGAACTCGCGCAGCAGCTCGACGCCATCAACCGCGAACGGCGCGAAGTCGAGGGCGGCATGCGCGAACTGGCCGAGCAGACGCTGGCAGCCCTGCCGGGCGACGACGAAGGCGGTGCACCTCCTGCCGTGACCCTGTTCGACGAGAGCTTTCACGAGGGCGTGGTGGGCATCGTCGCCGGCCGCGTGAAGGACCGCCTGCACCGCCCCACTTTCGTCTTCGCGCGCGGGGCAGACGGTCGGCTGAAGGGCTCGGGCCGCAGCATTCCTGGCTTTCACCTGCGCGACGCGCTCGACCTCGTGGCCAAGCGCCAGCCAGGCCTGCTGCTGCGCTTCGGTGGCCACGCCATGGCTGCCGGCTGCACGCTGGGTGAACACGACGAAGCGGTGGCCGCCTTCGCCGCCGCACTGCAGCAGGTGGCCGAAGAATGGCTGGACCGCGCCACGCTGACGCGCACGCTGCGCACCGACGGCCCGTTGGCGCTGGAGTGGTTCAACCCGCAAACGGTGGCCATGCTCGACGCGCAGGTGTGGGGCCAGGGTTTCGAGGCACCGCTTTTCTGTGACGACGTGCAGGTGGTGCAGCAGCGCCTGTTGGGCGAAAAGCACCTGAAGCTGCGGGTTCGACATGCCGGCCAGGAACGCGATGCCATCTGGTTCGGCCACACCGAACTGCTGCCCGACCAGACGCGGCTGGCCTACCGGCTGAGCCTGGACGAATGGAACGGCCGCCAGCGCGTGCAGATGGTGGTTGAAGCCGCCGGCTAGCCCCGATGCGGCTCTAGGGATGGACGACCGCAGGCCAGCTTCTGATGCTGCGAAGGCGCAAACCGCGCCACTCCACGGAGACCCCCACCATGCCCGCTCCCCTGCGTGACGTGCCCATCCAGGCCGTCGACCTGATCAAAGCCTTCGAAGGCATCCCCGACGGCGACCCCAGCACCGTCAACATCGACCCTTATCTGTGCCCGGCCGATGTCTGGACCATAGGCTGGGGTCATGCCATCACCCAAGGCGGCATGCAGTTGAAGGGCAGCGCCAACCGCGCTCGCGCCAAGGCCCTGTTCCCGGGCGGCATCACGCGCCCACAGGCCGAGACGCTGCTGCGTGCCGACCTGATTCCGCGCGCCGCCGTGGTGTCGCGACTGGCCAGGGTGGCCTTGGATGACGGCCAGTTCGGTGCGCTGATCTCGCTGCTGTTCAACATCGGTGAAGGCAATCTGGCTGCCTCCACGCTGTTGCGGCGCCTGAACCAGGGCGACTACGCGGCGGCTGCCGACCAGTTCCTGGTCTGGGACAAGGCGCGCGTGAAGGGCGTGCTGACCTCGCTGCCCGGCCTGGTGCGGCGGCGCAAGGCCGAACGCGCGATGTTCCTGCAGGAGGACTGGCGCGCCGCAGGCAGCCTGGGCATGGTGACCCGCGGACGCAGCGTGGCGTTGGCAGTGCTGCCGGTGCCCGAAGCGCCAGAGGCTGACCGGCCGGAATCCGCGAAGACAGCAGCAAAGACAGCGGCAAAGACTGCGCCAAAGACCGCGGCAAAGAAGGCGCCAAGGAAGACGCCAAAGACCGCGTCGAAAACAGCTTCGCAGAAGGCGACAAAACCCGGAGCGAAGAAAACCGACGCCAAGAAGGCTCCACCGATGAAGAAGGACGCACCGATGAAAAAGGCCGCCACGAAGGCGGCCCGCAAGACGGCAAAGAAGCCCGCCTAGGTCGCTGCCTCGGCCAGCAGCCCGCGCTTCATCAGCAAGGGCTGCACGGTGGCCGCACGGCCGCGGAAGGCGGCATACGCAGCGCCCGGCTCCAGGCTGTTGCCGCTGCCGTAGATGTAGCGTTGCAACGCCTGCGCCACGCGCGGGTCGAAGGGGCTGCCAGCTTCGGTGAAGGCGTCGTAGCCATCGGCGTCCAGCACCTCGGCCCAGAGGTAGACGTAGTAGCCCGCGGCATAACTGCTGCCCGCAAACAAGTGCTGGAAGTGCACCAGGCGGTGGTTCAGGCCCACGCCGTGCGGCAGGCCGGCGTCCTTCAGCATCGCAGCTTCCCAGGCGCAGAGGTCGACCGGCGGCTCGCCGTCGGTCAACGAATGCACGGCCAGGTCGGCCATCGCACTGGCGGTGTAGCGCACCGTCTCGTAGCCCTGGTTGAACTGCTGCGCGCGCTTCAAGCGCTGCACCAGCTCAGCCGGAATGGACTCGTTGCTCTGGTGGTGGCGCGCGTGGCGCTGCAGAACTTCAGGCTCGTTGATCCAGTGTTCGAAGATCTGCGAGGGCAGCTCGACGAAGTCGCGCAGCACCTGCGTGCCCGACAGGCGCTCGTAGGTCACGTCGCTCAGCAGGCCGTGCAGGCCGTGGCCGAACTCGTGAAAGAGGGTGCGCGCGTCGTCCAGGCTCAGCAACGTGGGCTCGCCGGGGCTGCCCTTGGCGAAGTTGTTGTTGTTCAGGATGACAGGCAGTTGCGCGCCGCCATCCAGGGCATTGCGGTGCTGCCAGCGCAGGTTGCTCATCCAGGCACCGCTGCGCTTGCTGGGCCGTGCGAAGTTGTCCTGCAGGAAGATGCCCTTGAGCGCACCGTCAGCGCCGAACACCTCGTAGGCCTTGACGTCGGGGTGGTAGACCGGGATGTCGTCGCGCGCCACGAAGCGCAGGCCGAACAGGCGCTGTGCGCAGTCGAACGCCGCTGCCGCGACGCGGCCCAGCTCGAAGTACGGCTTGACCTCGGCATCGTCCAGCGCATAGCGCTGGCGGCGCACCTTCTCTGCCCAGAAGCGCCAGTCCCAGGGTTCGATCTCACCCGAGACGCCTGCTTCGCTCATCGCCGCCAGCAAGGCCTGGCGCTCACGCTCCACGGCCAGCAGCGCACGCGGCCACACCTCGGTCAGCAGGCCCTGCACGGCGGCGCGTGTGCCGGCCATGGTGTCTGTCAACGCATGGTCGGCGTAGCTGGCGTGGCCGTGCAGGCGCGCCTGCTCGTTGCGCAGGCGCAGGATGTCGCGCGTGACTTCGCTGTTGTCGTGAACGCCGGCGTGTTCACCACGGCCCGTCCAGGCGCGCCAGGCCTGCTCACGCAGATCACGCCGGGTGCTGAAGGTGAGGAACGGCACCACCAGCGAGCGCGAAAGCGTGATGACGTGGCCTTCCAGCCCACGGTCGGCCGCGGCCTGGCGCGCGTTGGCGCGCACGAAGTCGGGCAGCCCGGCCAGCTCGGCATCGCCGGCCAGCACCAACTGCCAGCTGCTTTCGTCATGCAGCACGTTCTGCGCGAAGCGTGTCGTCAGGCCGGCCAGGGCCTCCATCACCTGCGCGTGGCGCGCCTGCGCTGGCGGCGCCAGGCGTGCGCCGGCACGCACGAAGTCGGTGTGCACGCGGTCGAGCAGCCGCTGCTGCTCGCCGTTCAAGCCCAGCGTCTCGCGGCGCTGGTGCAGTGCAGCCACACGCTCGAACAGCGCAGCGTCGTTGTAGACGGCGCTGTGGTGGGCTGACATGGGCCCGGCCATCGTGCGCTGCACGGCCTGCAGCGCCGGGCTGGTGGCCGACGAGGTGAGGTTGTAGAAGGTGGCGGCCACACGCGCCAGGCGCCGCCCGGCGCGGTCGAACGCGGCCAGCGTGTTGTCGAAGCTCGGCATCGCGGCTTGCGCCGCAAGGGCCGTCAGTTCGTCACGGTGCTGCTGCATGGCGGTGCGCAGCGCGGGTTCGAAGTGCCCGGGCTGCAGCTGCGCGAACGGGGGCAGGCCGTGCGTTGTCTGCCAGTCCTGCAGCAAGGGGTTGGTCTGGTTCATCGAAGCCTCACTTGCCTTGGCGGATGGCGGTTTCGTCTTCTTCGCGGTAGCGGCGGTCGGCGCAGCGGGCCAGCCACGCCGTGTCGTCGGTCCTGACCAGCTCGCGTGCCGCATTGAACTGCTCGCGACGCTGGTTCCACTCTTCGACGCGCGCATTCAGCGCCTGGGTCTTGGCATTGAAGCCGTCCACGGCAGTCTGGGCCTCGGCTGTCAACGCCAGACGGTCGGCCTCCAGCCCTTCTCGCAGCGTGGCCAGTTCCTTCTGCTCGAGCTCCATCTCGGTGCGTTTTCGGTTGGTGCTGGCGCCAGGCCGCGGGTTGGACTCGTTGAAGTCAGCCACCGACTTGTTCAGTGCGGCCACCCGGGTGCCGTAACTGCGCACCCGCTCCGCCAAGCCTTCGGAGGCGGTGCGCCGGGTCTCCAGGGCATCGCGCGCGGCGCGGACGGCGTCGCGCTCGGCGTCGATGGCCACGCGGTCGGTCTCCAGCGGAGCCACCTGCTTGTCCAGCTCTTCCTGGCGCTTGCCGATGGCGTCACGCTCACTCATGCAGGCGCGCAGTTCGTCGCGCGTGAGGATGGGGCCCTTGCGCACGACAGGGGAGCCGCCCAACGACAGCGTGGCGGGTTCGCCGCCTGGCTGGGCCGCAGCCGGCTTGGCGGCAGCGTTGGCAGCAGGTTTGGGCGCTGGCTTGCTGACGGCCGGTTTGGGGGCGGCGGGCTTGGTGGCGGCGGGCTGGGCCGGCGCGGTCTGCGCCTGCAGCGAAGCCATCGGGGCAGCGGTGAGGGCCAGGCACAAGCTGCCCAGCACGAGGGTCTCGACCTTCATCTTCATGTCCTTGAAATTCGTCGCCGGGTGGGCCGGCCGGGGCACGAATGATGCCATCCGCCCGCGCGGCCAAGCGCCTGTGGCACAGTGCGTGGCTTTGCGCCAGCCTTTGCTGGAGGACTGAAAGCTGATGGCCATCAAGGCAACCGTCTACAAGGCCACGCTGCAGATCGCCGACATGGACCGCGGGCTTTACGCCACGCACCAGGTGACGCTGGCCCGCGAGCCCTCGGAGACCGACGAACGGATGATGGTGCGTTTGCTGGCCTTTGCGCTGCACGTGCCGGCCGACGACCACGACGGTGCGCTGGCCTTCGCGCGCGGCGCTGCCGATGCCGAAGAACCCGACCTCTGGCAACACAGCCTGTCGGGCGAGATTCGCCAGTGGATCGAGGTCGGCCAGCCCGACGAACGCCGACTGGTGCGCGCCGCCGGCCGCGCCGACCGCGTGGTTCTCTACATCTACAGCAGCGGCGCCCACATCTGGTGGGCGGGCGTGCAGAACAAGCTCGCACGCCTGAACAACCTGTGGGTCTGGCAACTGCCCGCCGCGCAGAGCCAGGCCCTGGCGGCATTGGCCTCGCGCAGCATGCAGCTGCAGCTGACGGTGCAGGACGGCCAGGTCTGGATAAGCAACAACGACAGCAGCGTCGAAGTCCACCCCGCGCCCATCAAGGCACCGGTGCCGAGGCGATAGGCACCAGTCACCGGGAAACCGACATCTGGAGCCCCGCACCCCATACCCCATACCCCACACCCGACCCTCAGTGAACGCATTCCCCGGCATGAAGCTTCTTCAATTCCTAAGCGCCATGACCCTACCCGCCATGGCCCTGGGCCTGGCCCTGACGGCGCCCGCAATGTCACAGCCAACCTCGACCATGACCCAAGACCCCTACCTCTGGCTGGAAGACGTGCAAGGCGAACGCGCCCTGGCCTGGGTGCGCGCGCGAAATGCCGTGAGCGAGGGCGTGCTGCAGGCGCGCCCCGGCTTCGACACCACGAAAGCCCGCGTGCGCGAGGTGCTGGACAGCCGCGAACAGATTCCCTACGTCACACGCCGCGGCGAGTGGCTCTACAACTTCTGGCGCGACGCCGACAACCCGCGCGGCCTGTGGCGCCGCACCACGCTGGCCGAGTAC
>JBBSCV010000160.1:0-8899 GCA_038249925.1 Burkholderiales bacterium | reverse complement strand
TGCAAGGCCGCGGTCTTCAGGCCGCTGACAGGACCGACGATGCGCCGTGCCAGCCACAGCCCGCCGGCGAGTGCCAGCGCGAGCAGGGCCAACGCGCCCAGCGTCACCTTTTTCACCGCCGCCGGCAGCTGGCCATCGAACTGTTCGCGCGGCATGCCGACAACGTAGGTCCAGCCCATCGAAGCGCGGCTGAAATAAGCCGCGGTGGACTTGCCGTCAAGCGACACCGACATGAACTGCCCCGAGTCCTGCTGCTTCAAGAGCGCGCGCAAGTCGGGCGTGGCCTGACGGCCGACGAAACGGGAACCGCCTGGGTGGCGTGCCACGACGGTGCCCTCGGAGTCCAGCACCACACCCAGCCAGCCCGGCGAATGCGTCTGCGCATCGACGATGCGCTGCATCTCGGACGACCGCAACATCAGCGCCACGTTGTACTTCACCGCTCCTTCGCGCAGCACCGGTTCCACCAGCGCAGCGTAGGCGCTGTCGCCGTCTTCGGCCACCGGCAGGCGCAAGGGCTGCACACCCGCCTGGTCCACCAGCGCACGCACCGGTGCCTGTTGCGGCCGCGCGCCGGGCTGTCGGGTGTCCAGCAGCACGCGTTCAGCGTCGTACAGCTCGACCCAGCCTTGCAGGCCACCAAGCGCGCGCATGGCCTGATCTTCGAAGTTGCGCAGGCTGGCTGCAGTGGGGGGCCCGGGGCCGTCGAGCCAGCGCGACCTCGACAAGCTCCGCGCAATGACTGCGCGCTGCAGCAGTTCGCTGTCGACGGCCAGCGACAAGGCGCGCGTGGTTTCCTGCAGCATCCGCTCGTAGGCCTGCCGTTCTCCAGCGTAGGTGTCCTTGATCAGCCAGGCCACGCCAAAGATGCCGGGCAACAAGACGGCCAGCACGAGCAGGAGCACGCGGGAACGAATCGAAACAGACATGTGCAGAGGGCAGCGCAGCGGCGCAGCATAGCCGGCCTGCCTGCAGCGCGCAGCCCTCCGGTTGCGGGCCGTGGCGAAGTAGTTGTCTTTTTGGCGCGCTGCATGAATGGAGTGGGCCTCTCGCCGTGCTGGACGCGTTGGCGTGCGTGTGGGGTTGGCCGCGCCCAACTTGTTGTTGCTGCAGCGATATCTGGCGGGCATCATCAAGAGATCGCACAGCTGCCCGCCGTGCCCGCCGTGCCCACCCTGTTCGAGCCCATTGCCTTGCAAACCTTCAAGACCCCATCGTTTCTGGCTGGTGGCGGCAGCATGGGCGAACGCATCCGCGCTTTCGAGTGGGGCGGCACGGCGCCGGGCCCCGTGGCGGGTTGGGCGCCCGGGCTGCGCGCGGCGGTGCAGATGATGTTGACGACACGGCACCCGGTGTTCGTGTTCTGGGGCCCGCAGCACGTGTGCCTTTACAACGACGCGTACGCCCAGTCTCTGGGGGCCGACAAGCACCCCGCCATCCTGGGCCTGCCCGGCCGCGAGGCCTGGGCTGAAAGCTGGCACATCACGGGCCCGCAACTCGCGCAGGTGATGGGCGGCGGCGAACCGACATGGCATGAAAACCACCTGGTGCCCATTGCGCGCAACGGCGTCGTCGAAGATGTCTACTGGACCTACAGCTTCGGCCCCATCGGCGACGAAACTGCGCCGAACGGCGTCGGTGGCGCGCTGGTGCTGGTCACCGAGACCACGGCCCAGGTGCTGGCCAAGCGAAAGTTGCAAGAAGCCGAAGAGCGCTGGCGCAGCCTGTTCGACCAAAGTCCCGGGTTCGTGTGCATCCTGCGCGGCGCCGAGCATCGCTTCGAGTTCGTCAACCCGCGTTATCAGCAGATGCTGGGCGGGCGGCAGCTGGTCGGCCTGACGGTGGCGCAAGCCGTTCCCGAAACTGAAACGCAGGGTTTTCTGGAACTGCTGGACGGGGTTTACGCCACGGGCCAGGCGCACGTCGCCAGCGGTCGTTCGCTGCAGTTGCGCGGTGCAGACGGCGCCAGCGAGCAGCGCTATGTCGACTTCGTCTACCAGCCCATCGTCGACGACGGGTGCGTCAGCGGCATCTTCGTGCAGGGTTCAGACGTCACCGAGCGTGTGCTCGCCGACGCCGCGCTGGTGCAGAGCGAAGCGCGCTGGCGCGCGCTGGCCGAGAATCTGCCTGGTGGTGCGGTGTTCGTCGTTGACCGAGAACTGCGCTATGTCCTGGCTGCCGGCGAAGCACTGACGGTGTCGGGGGTGTCTGCCGCCGATCTGATCGGCCGCAGGGTGCGCTCGCCCATGCCGCCCGAACGCGCAGACCTGTATGAAACGCAGTACCGGCGCGCGCTTGCCGGCGAGTGTTTCGAGATCGAGCACCAGGAGCTCGGCCGCTACTACTTGACGCGCGGCGTGCCCTTGCGCGATGCCTCAGGGGTGATCTACGGCGCGCTGGCCGTGTCTCACGACATCAGTTCGCGGCGCGCGGCCGAAGACCGGCTGCGCAGCGCCAGTGCGCAACTCGAAGCCGTGCTGACGGCATCCGAAATCGGCATGTGGAGCTGGCGGCCGGGCGAGGACGTGGTTCAGCACGACCTCAATCTGGCGCGCATGTACGGCCTGCCCGACACGGCGGCATCGACGCTGCCCAGGCACCTGCAGCGCATACATCCCGACGACCGCGCGGCGATGCAGTCGGCCATCGACACCGCCCTGCACAGCGGGCACCTGAATATCCGCGAATACCGCGCGGTGGGCGCCGACGGGCAGTTGCGCTGGCTGGCCGGGCGCGGCAGCCTGCAGCGAGACGAGCAGGGACGGCCCGAAGTTCTGAACGGCCTGGTGATCGACATCAGCGACCTGAAGAAGCTCGAGGAAACGCTGCTGGAAAGCGACCGTCAGAAAGACCGCTTCCTGGCCATCCTGGCGCACGAGTTGCGCAACCCGCTGTCGCCGTTGATCCGCGCGGCGCATGTGCTGGGCAGCGAACCGCTGGCTGCCGAACAGTTGCAGCGCTGCCGCGACATCATCCAGCGCCAGGTGCGGCAGATGGCGCTGCTTCTGGACGACTTGCTCGATGTCTCGGGTATCAGGTTCGGCCGGCTGCGCGTGGCCATGGTGCCGGTTGCGCTGCAAGACATCGTCGATGCTGCTGTCGAGACGGCATTGCCGATGTTGCAGGCGCGGCAGCAGGAATTGCAGATTGAAATGCCGCGCCCGCCGCTGCGCCTGATGGCCGACCCGGGCCGCATGGCGCAGGTGCTGTCGAACCTGTTGACCAACGCGGCCAAGTACACGCCACCGGGCGGGCAGGTGCGCCTGGCGGCGCGGCGCGAAGGCAGCCAGGCCGAGATCAGCGTGCAGGACAACGGCCAGGGCGTCGCACCTGCGCAGTTGAGCCGCATTTTCGAGATGTTCGCGCGCGTGGAAGAGGCACCGGTCGGCAGCGGCGGCGCGGCCACGGCCGCCGCGCCTGGCGGTTTGGGCATCGGGCTGGCGCTGGTCAAGGGCTTCGTGGAATTGCATGGTGGCCGTGTCACCGCGCACAGCGCAGGGCTCGGGCACGGCAGCGTGTTCACCGTGAGCCTGCCCGCCTTGCCTTACGAAGACTCGCCGCCTGCGGCACCGCCTGCGCCGATGCGTGGCGCCGCGCTTTCCGCGCCGTGCCGGGTGGTGATTGCAGACGACAACGCCGACGCGGCCGAAACACTGTCTATGCTGCTGCGCATGGCCGGCCACGACACACGAACTGCGGGGGACGGGAGAACGGCGCTGGCCCTGTGCGCCGAATTCCGCCCCCATGTGGCGTTGCTGGACTTGGGCATGCCGGGGCTGTCGGGCCTTGAATTGGCAGAAAAGCTGCGAGCCGACCCCGCGCACGCCGCAATGTTGCTCGTCGCCCTCACAGGCTGGGGGATGAACGAGAACCAGCAGTTGGCGCGCGAGGCGGGCTTCGACCGCTACTACACCAAGCCCATCGACCCCGACAGGCTGCTGCTGATGCTGGCCGAGGCCGCAGCCGAACGCGCCGGCACCGACAGCTGACGCATACGAGGCTGCCGCTCAGAAAGCTGCGCTGGCCACCCTGGGTGCTTGCACCTGCGCAGCGTCTTCCTGAACAGCGACTGCGGTTGCGGCGCCCGCGGCCTGGCGCGCCAAGGTCAGCATTTCGTGCACGCAGTCGGCGCTGCGAGTCCAGTCGTGCTGCGCCACCAGGTTCAGCATGGCGATGGCGCGCTGGCAGCGTTGGGCCGGTGTGGCGGCCAGCAGCGACTCGCAAGCGGCGATGAACGATGGGGTGTCTTCGGCCACCACCACGGCCTCGCCATACAAGACCTCGACGTCACGAATCTTCGTGCTGACGGCCGGCTTTTCACCCGCCATGTATTCGAGCGTCTTGGTCGGGCTGATGAAGCGCGTGGAATCGTTCAGCGCGAACGGCAGCAGGGCCACGTCCCAAGCGGCCAGCAAGTACGGCAGGCGCTGGTAGGGCTGCATGCCCAGCCAGTGGATGTTGGGCCGCTGCGGCAGCGCGGCGGGGTCGATCTTGACCACCGGCCCGGCCATCACGATGTTCCATTCCGGGTGCGCGTCGGCCATGGCCGTCAGCAAGTCCAGGTCCATTCTTTCGTCGATGACGCCGAAGTAGCCCAGGCGCGGGCCAGGCAACGCGCCTTGAAGTTCCTTCGCGTGGCGGGCGTGTTCACCATCGGCCGCCAGGTTGGCCGGCGCGTAGTGCTCGGAATCGACCGCACTCGGCAGGCAGACCACCAGCGGGTGCAGTTCGCGACGGCTTTCGTACAACGACGGGCCGCCGGTCAGCACGAACGCCGCCTCTTTCATCAAGGCAGATTCGCGCTGGCGCAATTGCCGCGGTGCATCCTTGAACGCGGCAAGATCGTCCATGCAGTCGTACACCATGCAGGCAGGCTGCACCGCCGTGGCCAAAGGCAGCGCCATGGGCGTGTAGAGCCATGCCACGTCGACCTGCAGCTGCATGGCTTTCAGGTATTCGGCAATCAGGCTGAACAGCGAGGGCAACTGGTCGTCGTGAAAGCCGAAAGATTTCTCGGGCGTGTGCGGCACCAGCACCTGCACGGTGCTGCCGTCGCGGCCCGTTTCCTGATGGACCTGCAGCCGAGCCGGACCCTGGCTGTGCACGGGTTCTTCAACGAAGATGACCCGCCAGCGCCCGGCCAGCCGCGACAGCAGATGTTGGGGCCGCTGGAACACGAAGCCCCAGCGCAGATGAGAGAACACCAGCAGCACGGGTGGCACTGCCGGCGCAGCGGAAAGGACGAAGGGCGCTGTCTTGGTCATCGTTCGGCCTCTGTCATTCAGCTTGTGAACGGGCGGCTGCGGCCGGCTTGCGCGCTCGGGCGGCCTGCCCGTGCTGACCGTTGCCAGTCTTGCTGGCGGATTTGCCGGCAGTCTTGCTAGCGGACTTGCTAGCGGACTTGCTGGCAGTCTTGCTGGCAGTCGTGCGTGCAGGCGCGCTGGCGCCGTCTTCGGCGCCTTCATCGTCGCCGTCACCCACCGGGTCGGCATCTTCGTCTTCCGGTGTCAGCCCGGCGCGGCGCTCTGTCATTTCCGCGGCCAGCGACTCCCAGTCCATGCGTGCTTTCTCCAGCTTCGGGAACATCTCGCCTTCTTCCTCCTTCACGTGGTGCTGCACGTATTCGCACAGCACGGTGAACCGGGCGCTGTACTTGTCGTCGCCAGGGCTCATCTCGCGCAGCTGGTTGATGAAGGTGTGCACCGACTCGTGCTCGACTTCGGCTTCGTCGATCAAATCGTCTTCAGAAAGCGCAGCGCGCGCCGCCGGGTACAGAAATTCTTCTTCCAGGGCGGCGTGAACCGTCAGTTCGTCGAGCACCTGCTCGACGATGGCCTGCATGGCTTCATGGTCCTGGCTGTGGTCGAGCTTCTTGAACTCGCGGTACGCCTTCTTCACGCTCTTGTGGTCGTCCTTCAGCTGCTGAAGAATTTCCGTGCGCGCAGCCGCAGCGGCGCGGCTGTTGGCGCGCGGCGAGCGGGTCGAAGCTGAAGATGTGGTGCTCGGCATAAATGCTCTCCAAGTTTCAGTTGTGACGGGAAGGCTTGCGCCAGCCGCACGGCAATCGCCGTGCCGC
Source organism: Burkholderiales bacterium (assembly GCA_038249925.1). Taxonomy (GTDB): domain Bacteria; phylum Pseudomonadota; class Gammaproteobacteria; order Burkholderiales; family Burkholderiaceae_C; genus Rubrivivax. The sequence continues at coordinate 2,823 of JBBSCV010000160.1, read as the reverse complement.
TGGTGGCGAAGGGCGCGCGCGCCGTACCCCCGCCGCAGTGCGCCAGGGGCGTGCTTTTTGCAGTTTTTGCCGCAAAACGGGCTGGCGTGATCGCGTTTCGGTAAACGACCTGAGCAGCACGGCGGCTGGCCCGCCGGGGGCTGTTCGTTGCGGCAGCCGCGGCACCCTCGGAAGGGGCCGGGTTCAGCGCCAGCAACGCCGAAAGTGCGAGGCGGGCCGATGAGCGGCACGGACTTTGCGTTGTGGGGGTTGTGCCCGACACATCGATGACGACGTCGAGAGCGACATCGTCAGCGACATCGACGCCGACATCGACGACTACAGAGGAGCCGCCGCAATGACCACGATGGAATTTCGTACCGAACACCGTCAATCACAGACGCTGTCACCCCGGTTGCAGCATGCGGTGAGGCTGCTGCACATGTCGTCGATGGACTACGCGGCCGTGATGCAGGACACCCTGGGCAAGAACCCGTTCCTCGAAGCCGAAGAAGGCGATGAGTCCGAGCCGTACACGATGCCGCTGGACCCGACACGGGCGGAAGTGCCCCTGGATTTTCAGAACGACACCTTCGACCGAGACGGCGGCGCTGAGGCCGAGGCGGCTACCGGTTTCGACGAAGCCGGCGACGGTGCGACCGAGGCCGGTGCTTCCAGCGAAGAGTCGCACGACTACGGCGACGGCGGAGACCGCGACCTCTGGATGGCCGACACCGGCAGTGGCGCCCGCCGCAACGAGGATGGCGAGTTTTCGGCGCTGGACCTGATGACGGTGCAGACTTCGCTGAACACGCATCTGCATGGCCAGTTGAACTTGATGCCGTTGCCCGAGCGTGACTTGATGCTCGCGCAGGCCATCGTCGAATCGCTCGACGACGACGGCTATCTGCGCACCCCGCTGGAAGAACTGCTGACGGTGGTGGAACTGCAGCCGCCCGCCACGCTGGCCGAAATGCAGATTGCGTTGAAGCACGTGCAGGCCCTGGAGCCTGGCGTGGCAGCGCGCAGCGTGTGCGAATGCCTACAACTGCAGCTTCCCGCCATCGTCTGCCCCGAGATGCGCAGCCTGGCGCGCAGCATCGTCTGCGACCACATGGCACTGCTGGCCGCGCGAGACGTGAACGGCCTGGCCCGTGCGCACGGCAAGACGGCCGTGGAGATTGAAGCCGTGTGCGACCGCATCCGCCGTTTCGAGCCGCGACCGGGCTGGCGTTTCGGTTCGTCGCAAGTGGCGTACGTCGTGCCCGATGTCATCGTGCGCAAGCACAAGGGCCAGTGGAATGCGCAGCTCAACCCGGCCGTGGTGCCCAAGGTGCGGCTGAACCAGGTCTATGCGCAGCTGTTTCAGCGCCATCGCAATGCGCAGAATGCCGAACTCGGCGCGCAACTGAGCGAGGCGCGCTGGACGCTGCGCAACGTCGAGCAGCGGTTTTCCACCATCCTGGACGTCGCCCAGGCCATCGTGCGGCGCCAGAAGAACTTTCTGGACTACGGCCCGATGGCGATGCGCCCGCTGGGCCTGCGCGAAATCGCCGAAGAAGTGGGTGTCCACGAAAGCACGGTCTCGCGCGTCACCAACAACAAATACATGTCGACGCCCGTGGGCGTGATCGAGTTGAAGTACTTCTTCTCCCGCGTCATGGTCACGGCCAGCGGTGGCGCATGTTCTGGCACGGCCATTCGCGGCTTGATCAAGGACGTCATCGAGGCCGAGAGCGCCGAACAGCCGCTGTCCGACGCCGAGATCACGCGGCAGCTGGCGCAACAAGGGCTGGTGGTGGCCAGAAGGACGGTCACCAAGTATCGGCAGATGCTGAAGATCGAAGCCGTCGACCGCAGGCGCCGGCACGCGGTGCCCGCCTGAGGGTTCAGCTGCGCGACAGAAGCGCCACCCTCTGAGCTGACGTACGAGCAGCTCTAGGTTTCGTCGCGACCCGTCGGCGCGGCCGGCTTCCGAACCGCACGCTCCTGCATTTTCTGGGGGTATTCGGCGCAGCCCGGCTGAAACGCGCTGGCCGGTGTGGCTTCGGCATCCTGAAACACCAGGTGGTGAAGTCCGCGGGCGGGTTCGGGCTGGCTTGGCGTTGCTGAATTCAATGTCATCGGCAGCACCCAGGCATCGACCATCAATGCCAGCAGCGCGCCCATTGCGAATGCCATTTGCGTGGCTGTCGTGGGCGGGCGTGTCACTTCTTCCTGCGTTTGGTAACCGGCAGGCTGGCGCCACCACCCGTGCGCGACGCAGCCTCCGAATCTGCGCGCTCGCGTTGCAGCAACCGCTGTTGTTCTTCCGCGCCCATGCCCTCCATGCCGTACAGGTCGGTGTTCACCAGACCGGCCTTGATGTCACGTGCTGCCTGCTGCACCACCGGGTCGGGCTTGGCTGCCGTGGAGCCCAGTGCCTGGTCTCGTTCATGCGGCATTGCCGGCAATGGGCGGGCGGGCGCGGGCTGCGCGGCGTCGGCACTCGGATCAGCAGCACGTGGCGGCCTGCGGCGCAGGGGTGGCTTGATCATTGCCCCGCCCTTGGTGCCGAAGCGGCGCAGTCTGCGGGGCAAAGCCTGTGGGGCATGCCGGTTGCCATGGCCGGCCACCGCCCTGCTTGCCGACCCCTTTCATGCTGATGAACTTGATGGAACGTTTTCTGCGCACCCGCTGGGGCTTCGGTGCCGCGCTGGTGGCGGCCCTGCTGTTGATGCTGATGAACGAGCTGAATTACCAGTACTCGTGGCAACGGCTGTCGGGCGGCATTGCGCTGACAGACGCGCGAAGTCAGGCAGCACAGACGCTGCAGACGCTGACCGACGCTGAAACGGCTGTTCG
>JBBSCV010000159.1:0-8924 GCA_038249925.1 Burkholderiales bacterium | reverse complement strand
TACAGCTTCTGACGCGGCGCTGCGCTGCTGTTCGCCAGCGCCCGAGGGCGCGGCCTGTCACCACACGGCGCCCGAGGCGCCGTGTTTCATTGCGGCGGCTCGATCCGTTCCAGCTGCATACGCGCCAGCGTCAGGTTGCCGGTGGTGGCCGACACCACCAGATGCAGCGCCACACCTGGATGCCCGGGCACGGGGCGCAGGATGAGGTGGTGGCTGGCGGTGGTGACGCTGGCTTCGGCGCGTGACTGGCCCAGACCCAAGGCGCGCGAGGCGTCGCTCATCTGCCCGAGCAGCACAGCGCCGTGTTGCGCCAGGCGCTCTGCCGATGGCGGGCCGCCGGCGGCGGCCAGAGGCTGCGCGGTGTGCAGATCGAAGACGCAGCTGGCCACCGCGCCCTTGATGAGCAGACAGCGGTCGGCGTAGGCTTTCCAGCCCGCGGCGCCGCCCACTTTGGGCATCGGCGTGGGCCGCGTCTGCAAGGTGGGGATCGGCGGGGCCACAGGCCGGGCCGCCAGCGGTTCCAGGTCCATCGGCTCGGTGGGCGCCTCGCTGCTGAGCAAGGCCGGCTTGGCCACGGCCTTGGCGAGGTCGGTGTTCAGCATGCGCCGGGTGCCCGCACTTGCGTGCTGGCGGTTCCAGGCGCCGCTGATGCAGGCCCAGGCCTGGCGCGGTTTCTCGGCCTGCGGCGTGACCTGCACCGTCACGCTGCTGCCGGCCGACAACTGCGCCGCGTGGCCAGCCAGTGCACTGTGGCTGCCCAGCGGCACCATCAGCAGGTCGCGGTTGGGCCAGCTGCTGCGCATCAGGCTTTCATGCAGCGGGCCCAGCTGGCCCGCCAGCGCGTGGGGTGGCAGCTCGCCCACCAGCAAGACGCCCAGGCGGCTGTGGCCCAGCAGCACGCGGGCCACTTGCGCGCGGGTCTGCGCGTCGGCATTGATGTCGGTGGCATACACGCGCACCGGCGATTCGTCGGCCAGCGGCATCTCGACGAACTGCAGCACAGCCAGGGCCACGCCGTGTCCCTGGCGTCTGATGGAAAGCCGCTGCACGCGGGCACCGGCGGCGCCGGCCAGGCTGGCCAGCAGGCGCAGGCTGGCTGCGGTGCCCAGGTCGTGCAGCGCAATGAATTCGGGGGTGTGCTGGATGAATTCGCGCAGCAGCGAGCCCGGCACGTCGGCAGTGATGAAGAGCTCGACCTGGTCGTCAGAGATGCGGCGGCCGATGTCGTGCCGGCCCTGGCCCAGGTAGGCGTCGCGGTCGGTGACGATTTGCGTGCGCGGCGCAAGCAGGTCGTCGCGGGCGGGCGCGCGGGCTGTGGGTTGGGTGGGGTCTTGCCAGGAAGGCTCGTCGCGGCGGTAGGTCATAAGATCATGATAGGGGCCGCGTCCAGCCCTTGCATCGTCAGAAACCGTCAGAAAGAGGGCCGATTCATAGAATCTACGACTCGATGACGCCAGCTTCCCACAGGCCCTTGGAATGAACAAAACAGAAAACCCGGCCACTGCTGAGCCGCCGGCCCCGGTGGTGGTGGTCGGTGCCGGTCTGGGCGGCCTGGCAGTGGCGCTGCACCTGGCGCAGCGGCTGCCAGTGGTGGTGCTGGCCAAACGCGGCTTGAACGAAGGCGCCACGGCCTGGGCGCAGGGCGGCATCGTCGGCGTACTGGGCAGCGACGACAGCATCGACAGCCATGTGCGCGACACGCAGGACGCGGGCGCCGGCCTCGTCGACGAGCGCACCGCCCGCTTCATCGCCGAGCAGAGCGAGAGCGCAGTGCGCTGGCTGGTCGAGGCCGGGGTGCCGTTTTCACCCGACGTCGACGGCCCGCTGGGCCTGCATCTCACCCGCGAAGGCGGCCATGCGGTGCGGCGCATCGCGCACGCTGCCGACGCCACCGGCAAGGCCATCCACGACACCTTGCTGCAGCGCGCTCTCGAGCACCCCAACATCACACTGCGTGAACGCTGGATGGCGGTGGACGTGATCACCTCGCGCCATCTGAAGCGCAAGGAACCGACGCGCTGCTACGGCGTGTACGCGCTCGACATGGACCGCGGCCGCGTCGAGACGCTACCGGCTACGGCCGTGGTGCTGGCCACCGGCGGCGTGGGCAAGGTCTACCGCTACACGAGCAACCCCGACACCGCCACCGGCGACGGCATCGCGATGGCCTGGCGCGCCGGCTGCCGCGTCGGCAACATGGAGTTCATCCAGTTCCACCCCACCTGCCTGTACCACCCGCAGGAGCGCAGCTTTTTAATCACCGAAGCGCTGCGCGGCGAAGGCGCTTACCTGACGCTGCCCCACACCGGCACAGCCGACGGCATGGGCACGCGCTTCATGGCGGCGCACGACGAGCGACTGGAACTGGCGCCGCGCGACATCGTCGCCCGCGCCATCGACTTCGAGATGAAGAAGCACGGCCTGGACCATGTCTGGCTGGACGCGCGGCATCTCGGGGAAGACTTCCTCAAAGAGCACTTTCCCACCATCCACGCGCGCTGCCTCAGCCTGGGCATCGACATCGCGCGCCAGCCCATCCCGGTGGTGCCGGCGGCGCACTACACCTGCGGCGGTGTGGTCACCGATCTGGGCGGCCGCACCGACCTGCCGGGCCTCTATGCCGTGGGCGAAACCACCTACACCGGGCTGCACGGCGCCAACCGGCTGGCCAGCAATTCGCTGCTGGAATGCGTGGTGCTGGGCCGCACCTGCGCCGAACGCATCCTGGCCGAAGGCGCGCCTTCGCCCGGCCCGCTGCCGGCCTGGGACGAAAGCCAGGTGGAAGACGCCGACGAGCAGGTCGTCATCGCGCACAACTGGGACGAACTGCGGCTCTTGATGTGGAACTACGTCGGCATCGTGCGCACCACCAAGCGGCTGGAACGTGCGCTGCACCGCATCAAGCTGCTGCGCCAGGAAACGCTGGAGTACTACGCCCACTTCCGCGTCAACCGCGACCTGCTGGAACTGCGCAACCTGGTGATGTGCGCCGAGCTCATCGTGCGCAGCGCGCTGCGCCGCCACGAGAGCCGCGGCCTGCACTACAGCCGCGACTTCCCGCACACGCTGCCGGTGAGTTTTCCCACCGTGCTGACACGCCGCGCCCGCAGCCAGGAGACGGACGACTGACGAGCCGCCGCTCTGGCGCTGTTCAACAGCCCGGCTCGCAGCTCTACAGCTCAGGCATCGTGTGGCTTCAGCCCCGTGCGCGCATGGCCATGCGGGCTTGCACGAAGCCGAAGGCGTATTCCACGGCGTCCAGCAGTTGCTGCTGGATGTCGGCACGCTCGCGGTCGCTGAGATAGAAGACAAGGTCGACCTCGTGGCGGATGTAGCGTGGCGCCAGGCGGTTCAGCGCTACGCAGGCCACGTCGGCCAGCAATTCGGGGTCGTGCGCCACGCCCGGGTAGCGGTCGGCGTTGTGGTGCACCTCGTCGAAAACGGCGCGTTCGTTGTGGTTGCGCACCGAAGAGAATTCGGCGGTCAGCGTGGTGGTCATGGTCGGGCTCCGCCCCTGCAGGGGGCACATCCCTGTATCGGCCCGGCGCCGGCCAGCTTGAGTGTTCTTGCGACCTCAGGCGGCGCCGATGTTGGGCACGAAGCCACGCCGGGTGGCCGGTTGCGCCACGCTCGTCGGGTTCTGGCGCACGAAGGCCAGCATGCGGTCGATGCAACCCAGGGCCTGGCTGCGCACGGGTTCGGGCACGTTGATTTCATGGCCGCCGCCGACCGGGCTTTCCAGGCAGGCCACCACGCCCTGCATCGCGTTCATCGCCATCCAGGGGCAGTGCGCGCAGCTCTTGCAGGTGGCGCTTTCACCGGCAGTGGGTGCCTCGATCAGCAACTTGCCCGGCGCCAGCTGGCGCATGCGGTGCAGGATGCCGTTGTCGGTGGCCACGATGTACGTCGGCGCGCTGCCGTCCACCACCGCGTTCAGCAGCTGGGTGGTGCTGCCCACGAGGTCGGCCTGCTCGACCACGTTCTTGGGCGATTCCGGGTGCACCAGCACCAACGCGCCTGGGTGCTGCTGGCGCAGCAGGGCGAGCTCCAGGCCCTTGAATTCGTCGTGCACGATGCAGGCGCCGTTCCACATCAGCATGTCGGCGCCTGTCTGCTCCTGGATGTAGCGGCCGAGGTGGCGGTCGGGTGCCCACAGCACTTTTTTGCCTTGATCCTTCAGGTGGTTGACGATGGCCAGCGCGCAAGAGCTCGTCACCATCCAGTCGGCGCGCGCCTTCACCGCAGCGCTGGTGTTGGCATAGACCACCACGGCGCGGTCAGGGTGGGCGTCGCAGAAGGCGCCGAATTCATCGGGCGGGCAGCCCAGGTCGAGGCTGCAGGTGGCTTCCAGGTCGGGCATCAACACGCGCTTTTCAGGCGACAGGATCTTGGCGCTTTCACCCATGAAGCGTACGCCGGCCACCAACAGCGTCTGCGCAGGGTGGTCGCGGCCGAAGCGCGCCATCTCCAGTGAATCGGCCACGAGGCCGCCAGTCTCCAGCGCCAGGTCTTGCAGGTCGCCGTCGACGTAGTAGTGCGCCACCAGCACCGCGTCGTGCGCCTTCAGCAGTGCTGCAGCGCGGGCCTTGGTCTGCGCGCTTTCGCTGGCATTCAGAACCGGCGGTACCCGGGCCCAGGCCTGCGCGGTGCAGCTGGCGCCGCTGGCGTCCTGGCGCGTGAAGTCGTAGAGAACCTGGGTGGCGGGTGCTGAGGTCGTGGCGTTCATGCCGGCAATGGTAGACCCGGGCTGCGTGCGCTGAAGAAACGCCCGGGTGGCGCCCCCACCGAGCGCCGCACCATGGCCGTGAAGGCGCTGGCGCTGGCATAGCCCAGCTCGGCGGCAATCAAGCCCATGGGCCGGCCCTGCGCGGCCAGCGTCAGCGCACGCGCCAGCAAAACCTGCTGGCGCCAGGGCCCGAAAGACGTGCCCAGCTCGGTGCGGAAGAGCCTTGCCACGGTGCGCGGGCTGGCGCCGACCGCAGCCGCCCAGGCCTGCAGCGTGCCGTGCTGCGTGGGCGCGGCCAGCACTGCTTCGCACAGGCGGCGCAGGCGCTTGTCTTGCGGCAGCTGTATGCCCAGGCGCACGGGCGCGGCGCGCCGCAGTTCATCCAGCGCCAGTTCGCCCAGGCGGCGTTCACGCGCCAGGAATTCGCTGTCGGGCTGATGTTCTCCGTCCATCCCGGTGTCCATCTGCAGCACCAGCTCGCGCAGCAGGGCTGATACCTCCATCACCCGGCACTGCTGCCACGCCGTTTGCTGCGCGCGCGGCACGCCCGGGCCCACCCGTGGCGGCAGTTGGTGGATGTAGAGCGTGCGCAGGGCGGTGGCTTCCACCACCGTCACCACGTGTTCCACCAGCGGCGGTATCCACACCGCGCGCCAGGCCGGTACCAGGTAGGTGGCCTGGCCGGCTGTGATGCGTGCCACGCCCGAGACCGCGATGGCAACCTGCGCCCAGGGGTGGCTGTGCGGCTGGATCTCGGTGTCCGGCGCCATCAACCGTGCCTTGGCGCGCACCGGGCGCGCAGGCGTCGGTTCGAACCGACGCGGGTCCACGGGCGGCGTGACGATGCGAGGGCGTGGCATGTTCTCGACAGAAGTTGTCGAACTATCGTAAGCCCGACGCCGCGCCGCCGCCTAGCATCGCCTCATGTCGACACTCTCCCTGCCCGGCACCGGGCGCCGTCAGGACGCCAAGGTCATGGGCCTGATCGGCCTGGCGCACAGCATCAGCCACTTCGGCCAGCTCTTGCTGGCGCCGCTGTTCCCGTGGCTGAAAGTGGAGTTCGGCGTCAGCTATGCCGAACTCGGCTTCCTGCTCACCATCTTCTTCGTCGTTTCTTGCGCGGTGCAGGCGATGTCGGGTTTCTGGGTCGACCGCCACGGCCCGCGGCCGGTGCTGTTCGGCGGGCTCTTCCTGGTCGGCGTGGCGGCCGTGGGCTATGCCAGCAGCACGAGCTACAGCATGCTGGCGCTGTTCTCCGTGGTCGCCGGCATCGGCAACGGCGTTTTCCACCCGGTGAACTACACGGTGCTCAACCGCAAAGTTGCCAAGGCGCGCCTGGGGCATGCCTACAGCGTGCACGGCATCACCGGCAGCCTGGGCTGGGCGCTGGCGCCGGCCTTGCTGGTGCCGCTGACGCTGGCCTACTCGTGGCGCGTGGCTTTGCTGTGCGCGGCGGGCCTCGTGTTCCTGGTGCTGCTGGTGCTGTGGCTGCAGCGTGAAGAAATCGCGGTGCCGCCCGTGCCGGCACCCACGGCAGGCAGTGCGGCTGCCGCCGAGAGCAGCTTCGACTTCCTGAAGATTCCTGCGGTATGGAAGTGCTTCGCGTTCTTCTTTCTCTTTGCCGGTGCGCTGTCCATCGTGCAGAGCTTCGGTCCGCAGGCGGCGAAAGAACTGCACGGCGTGCCTGCCCACCTGGCAGCCCTCTGCCTGACGGTCTACATGGTGTGCAGCGCCGGCGGCATGTTGCTGGGCGGCTTTCTCGCCGCCGACCCCGACCGCTGCGAGCGTGTGGTGGGCGTGGCACTGGGAGTGGCGGCGAGCATTGCGCTGGTGCTGGCTTTGGCCAGCCTGCCCGGCCTGCTGGTGCCGGTGCTCTTCGGCGCCATGGGCCTGGCCGCGGGCGTGGCCTCGCCCTCGCGCGACATGCTCGTCAAGCGCGCCACGCCGGCCCATGCCACCGGCAGGGTGTACGGCGTGGTCTACGGCGGGCTGGACGTGGGGCAAGCCGTGGTGCCGCTGTTCATCGGCGCATTGATGGACCAGGGCGCCTACCGCAGTGTGCTGCTGGCGCTGGCCGCGCTGCAGACCTTGCTGATCATCAGCGCCTTCCGCGTCGGCGCGGTGAGGCGCGAGGCACCCGTGCCGGCCTGACTTCGACTTGGATTTCGGCCTCAATGCCGACGTGATGCCGACGTGATGCCGACGTGTTGCCGGTGTGAACCGGCCCGGGCTATGCTGGCGCCATGCCCGCAGGCTGCGTCTTCATCAGCTACCGCCGCGACGACAGCGCCGGCTACGCCCGGGCGTTGGGCGACGCGCTGGCGCTGGAGTTCGGCGCCGCGCGGGTGTTCATCGATGTCGACGACATTGCAGCGGGGCAGGCTTTCGGTGACGTCATCCAGCAACAGCTGGGCAGCGCGCAGCTGCTGCTCGTGCTGATCGGCCGCCGCTGGCTGGGTGAACGTGATGGCGCGGCGCCGCGCCTTTTCGATGCCGACGATTTCGTTCGGCGCGAGGTGGCCACCGGCCTGGCGCGCGGCGCGGTCGTGCTGCCGGTGCTGCTGGACGGTGCGGCGATGCCGAAAGCGCAGCAGCTGCCGCCCGAGTTGCAGGCCCTGGTGGGGCGCCAGGCGCTGACACTGGACAACGCGCGCTATGCCGACGACTTGCAGCGGCTGATGGACGCGGTGCGCGCTGTCATCGGTGTGCCGACAGCTGCCACACCCGCCCCGCGACGGAGAAGAGCCTTGGCCCTGGTCGCTGGCGCCGGTGTACTGCTGGCAGCGGCTGGCGCGTGGTGGGGCCTGAGCCAGCGCCAGGACGAGCGCCAGAACGAGCGCCAGAACGAGCATGCTGCGGCCCAAGCCGCCGTCAACGGCCGCTGGCTGGCCGAGATCGACTACGGCTGGGCCAACGCGCGCTACACCGAAACTTTCGATTTGCAAGGCGGGGCCCAGCTGCTCAGCGGCACGGCGAGCTTCCTGCGTGTGCCGCGCGTCATCGTCGAAGGGCAACGGGTCGGCGACACGCTGATCTTCAGCACACGCAGCACCGAGGTGCTGGGCAGCGAGAGCCGCGAGACCGCGCACCGCTACCGCCTGCGCTTGGTGGGCGATGAGTTGCAGGGCACGCTGCAGACCGAAGGTGGCAGCTCGCCGTCAGGCCCGGTGGCCTTCGTCGCGCGCCGCGCCGGGGCAGCATCACGCGCGGCAAGCGCGGCAAGCGCGGCATCGGCAGCGGCTAAAGTGCCGCCATGACTTCTGCCCCCGCAACTTCAGCCCCGGCTCCGCCCACACGCCTGGCCGGCCATGCCCTTGTCGAAGCTTTGGTCGTGCAAGGCATCGACACCTGCTTCGGCGTGCCCGGAGAAAGCTATCTGGCCGTGCTGGACGGCTTCCACGAACACCGCGAGCACATCCGCTTCATCGCCTGCCGCCAGGAAGGCGGCGCGGCCTTCATGGCCGAGGCGCAAGGCAAGCTGAGTGGCCGCCCGGGTGTGTGTTTCGTGACGCGCGGGCCGGGTGCGACCAACGCCAGCATCGGCGTGCACACGGCGTTTCAGGACAGCACGCCGATGGTGCTGTTCATCGGCCAGGTGGCCCGCGACCAGCGCGACCGCGAGGCGTTTCAGGAACTCGACTACCGCCAGATGTTCAGCCCCGGCACGCTGGGCCTGGCCAAGTGGGTGGCCGAGGTGGACAGTGCCGACCGCCTGCCCGAGTACGTGGCGCGCGCCTTCCGCACCGCGATGCAAGGCCGCCCCGGCCCGGTGGTGCTGGCGCTGCCCGAAGACATGCTGACCACGCCGACCGCAGCACCCGTGCTGCCGCGCGTGGAGCCGGCGCACGCCTGGCCCGCGCCGGCCGCCTTGCGCGACCTGCGCGCGATGTTGATGGCAGCGCAGCGGCCGGTGCTCATCGCAGGCGGTTCCGGCTGGAACGCGGAAGCTGCGGCCGCGCTGCAGCGCTTCAGTGAACACTGGCAGCTGCCCACGGCCTGCGGCTGGCGCTTTCAAGACACCTTCGACAACCGCCACCGGCTCTACATCGGTGACGTCGGCATCGGCATCAACCCGAAACTGGCCGCGCGCATCCGCGATGCCGACCTCGTGATTGCGCTGGGCATCCGCCTGGGTGAAATGACGACCCATGGCTACACGCTGCTGCAGGCGCCCCGGCCGGCGCAGACGCTGGTCCAC